>NZ_VTPS01000003.1 GCF_008274215.1 Calorimonas adulescens
GTATAATCTTTGGTGTATAGTTTAGTGTTTTTCATGACTTAATTATACAGCTTATACGGGTACTTCGGTACCCGTATTTGCTTTTACGCAATAAAAAAAGCGCTGTTGCACAATGAACTATTTAGTCCATTGTGCAACAGCCCCTTTATTATGGTAATACTGTGGTTTTTGATTTGTTGTTATTCAGTTGTGGTTTATACTATGATTAAGGTGTATCGTTAAATTATAATTTTAAGTTATGGGGGTCATTTATGGACTTGATAAAACTGGCCGGCAGAAAACCGGATATAATGGACAGCGAGAGGTATTTTAAATCAGCGGTCACTGTGCCTGTTGTAAATATCGACGGAGTTGACCAGATACTCTTTGAGGTAAGGTCAGATACCATAAAGAGGCAGCCTGGTGAGATCAGCTTTCCGGGCGGCGGTATGGAGAAGACCGATTCATGCAGCATGGAAACAGCGATACGAGAGACCACTGAGGAACTGGGTATTTCAAAGGAGGATATTCAGATAATAGCACCCTTAGATATAGTCATCACGCCATTTAATTTAATTATATACCCTTATGTTGGCAGGATATTAAACCCGGGTATCATAAAGCCAAATGCAGACGAGGTGAAAGAGGTCTTTTATGTCCCTATAGATTTTTTTGTAAAAAATAAGCCAAATACATACTATGTAACAGTAAAAGTAGAGCCGACAGCGGATTTTCCATACCATCTTATTCCATATGGGAACAATTACAGGTGGCGTACAGGTCAATACCCGGAACACTTCTACCAGTACAAAGACCATGTTATATGGGGACTTACAGCCAGGATACTTTTGAATTTTTTGACCCTGTCGGGGATATGAGTTTAGATTTACAAAAAAGCCCACCATAAGGTGGGTAATTATCAATCCTCCATTTGCTTGCCCAAGAATGATGCAGCAGTTTCTGCCAGCTTTACGTCGGTTTCACTGAGCTGGGTGTTTTCATCCCTGCTGGTTATTATCACTGCACCTATGCAGTCACCCCTTGAGATTATTGGAGTTATTACTTGAGATACGGCAACTTTTTCTGGTTCCCCTTCATATAGCGGGATGGTATTACCTTCACCTCCCTTTCCAAGCAGTACGGTCTTTTTTGTGTCCATTATTTTTTCTAGTTCCTTGCTTATGGGTTTGTCAAGGTAATCTCTTTTGATACCACCCGATACTGCGATAATTGTATCCCCATCTGTTACCAGGACTATATGTTTGGTTGATTGATACAGGGCATCGGAATACTGTTGAGCAAAGTCACTGAGCTCCCCTATGGGTGAATATTTTTTCAGTATTATTTCTCCTTCTCTATCTGTGAATATTTCTAAAGGGTCACCCTCCCTGATTCTCAAGGTACGCCTTATCTCTTTGGGTATAACTACTCTGCCAAGGTCATCAATTCTTCTTACAATTCCGGTAGCTTTCAAGTTAGTAACCTCCTTTAGTTGTATCCTTAAGCTTATCATTATTATTTTTCCTTTTATGAAAAAATATTCATCAATATGTCTATTAATGGTGTGGGATGGAAAAAGCACCTAAAGATATATATTTTCATATTATATCATAGACATATATGAAGGGGTGAAGCATTATATGTTTAAGATTGGGGATATGGTTGTAAGAAAATCGTATAACAGTGATATACTATTTACAGTATGTGGTTACAGGCGACAGGGCAAGAATGTGATATACAGGATAAAAGGCGCCTGTGTAAGGATAGAGGCTGACGCTTCTGAGGACGACCTCATGCCGGTTGAGAAGACAAGAAAAGAACAGTTCACAAAACACTATGACGATATTGTAGAAAGAATAAAACTTCAAATAAAAAAAGAAAGAAATTCAAACACGGGTTTTAGAAGTTTTGGCAGCGAGGGTGACATATTGAAGAGGCCAGGCCGTGTACTTCACCTGGACGGCGATATAGACTATCTAAAAGAATGCCTTAGCATTTATCGGGAATTAAATATAGATGTGGTCGGAGTAGAAGTAAGAGAGGAAAAACAACCTGACGTTGTCCTGGAATTATTAAACAGGTATAAACCGGATATACTTGTGATAACAGGCCACGATGCAATGAAAAAAGGGGCAGTTGACAGGTTAGACCTTTCCAATTACAAAAATTCAGCGTATTTTGTACAGGCGGTTAAAAAGGCCAGGGAATATGAGCCATCACTGGATGACCTTGCAATCATTGCAGGTGCATGTCAATCGTGTTATGAGGAGTTGATGGAGGCTGGTGCGAACTATGCCAGCTCGCCTCAGAGAGTCCTTATACACTGTCTCGATCCGGTATTTATCTGCGAAAAAATTGCATATACGAAGATCAACGATATTATCAATGCTTCGGATGTTCTTGAAAGGACAATAAGCGGGAAGGAAGGTATGGGAGGGCTGAATACTCGCGGCAAGTACAGAGAGGGATTGCCAAACTACAGCAAGAGGGTGAATTAGAATATATAAAAAAATAAAGATAACTAGAGAACGGTTATAATTATATGAGAAGATACTGAAAAAATATTTATAAATGGCAATTGACAAGTTTTTAAGATGGGTATATAATATTTAACTTGACATTAGCCACCCTAAATGTTAAAATATTATAAAAGATGTCTTAGAGGGGTGGTAGATTTGTCTGACAAGAATGCCCTTATGGAGATTAAAAAGGTTATTGACAGACACATTGGAGAGAGGGTTAGACTCAAGACTAACGGAGGACGAAAGAAAACCATAATCAGAGAAGGCATACTTGAAGAGACTTACCCAAGCATTTTTATAGTTAAAATAGAAATGGATAACTCAGTTAGGCGCATTTCTTATAGCTACTCCGACATTTTGACAGAGACTGTTGAACTTAGCTTATGCAGCAATTTAAATAAAGAATGTGTTTAAAAAACCGGGTTTGCCTCGGTTTTTTAAATTTTTATCATATTTTCCCTCCCGGGGTTATATCTATATATTAATGAGAAATGCTTGGGAGGGAATTCTTATGTCTATAGATGCTGTCAGTGACGCCATTAAACTGGATAGGCTGATAAAGAAGTGGGATGTACAGGTCATGGCAACGAGCGATGTACTGGTACCGGATGTCAAGCCCGATGTGGAAGAGATTATAGGGGTGGATTGTAAACTTATAATTGATGACGGCGAAGTGGCTAACGGCAGGATATTGATAGAGGGAAGGGTCCTGACCCGTGTTTTATATGCCACGGCTCAGGAGGACAGGCCTGTTGCTGGTATGGACGCCGTGATTGAATTCAGCCACTATTTTGATGCGACCGATGTTGACGAAGATGTGACAGTACGAGCCAGGGGATATGTGGAGCATACAGACTGCGATGTGATAAACAGCAGAAAACTTCAGTTAAAGCATGTTATAAATTTAAGCCTATCCATAGGCAAGGAGGAGAGTATCAATGCTGTCACATCGATTGAACTGGATGATGTAATGTGCAAGAACAGTGGTATAAGGGCGAGGCATATGGTCGGCGAGGGCTCTTCAGAGACAATAGTAAGGGAGGATATAAACCTCGGCGAGGATGTGGTTGTACGGGACATACTTTATTCTGATGTAACAGTGACAAACCTGGGAATGCAGCTTTCTGACAACAAGGTTCTTGTGGAAGGTACATTGAGTGTCGACCTTATATATTTAGAAGATACTGAAGGCGTAAAATATGACTCATATAGCACAGAACTGGGTTTTACACATTATGTAGATGTAGACGGCGTTCAGGCGTATATGTTTCCAGAAGTGGAGTGTGTTGTTGAGGAGGTCAGTGCTGACCCTAAGGATAGTGGCACGGTGAACATAGAGGCTGTCCTGAATGTCAGGGTTAAGGTGTATGAGGAAGAAGAAAAGACTTTAATAGTAGACGCATATAGTCTTTCGAGAAATATCAGGGGGAATCAGGGCAGTTTTGCTGTTTTAAGTGAGGCATTCAGGTCAAACACACAGCTTAGCCTGAGGGACACTGTAGAACTGTCCAGAGATGCTAAACATATACTTCTGGTAAGGGGCCAGGCCCAGGCAGGTGAATATGAGTTTTCCGGCAACAGGTTATACATAGACGGTTTATTATTGGTAAGGGTATATTACATAACCGAATCCGGTCTTGCGTGTGATATGGCAGAAATGCCATTCAGGCATGTGGTGGATTCTGATGAATTAAAGGATGATGACAAGCTTGACGTGCGGTTTAATGTATCCCACATCGCATATACCTTAAATGGCAATGCTGTGGACATCAGATATACCGTTGACTGCAATCTTAAGGTATACAGGGAGAACAGGTTCATTTATCTATTATCGGTAGAAGAGTCAGATGAGGAAACCCTGCCTGAGCCAGCCAGTATAACCGTATATGTGGTCGGAAAGGGAGAGACACTCTGGGACGTTGCCAAGAGATACAGGACCACCATAGAAAAGATCAAAGGTATAAATGAGCTAGAAGAGGAGATATTGAATGAAGGAGACAAACTCCTGATCTTGAAAGAAATTAAGCCGTAATAGAACTTTATTATTGTAAATGCAAGAATCTTCGTGTAGAATTATAGTAAATATAAAATGATAGGGACAAACCATCTAAACAGTATTGCTAATGGGATGGAATAGGAAGGATTTCATCCCAACATTCTGTGGAATATGAGGTGGTTTTTTGTGGCACGAAATTTGCTTGTATATTGAATATAAATGATAATTGTAAAAGAGGGGGGAGTATCAACACAAGTCTTATATTGTCACACACTTACCTGTATAAGTGTTTCTATTATCCTGCTGCTTAAATATTTTGCTGGGAAGATTGTAGAAGATTTTAGCTTATAAAAAGGGGCGTGTTGATTATTTGAGCTTTTGCTAAAATTAAAAAACAAGAAGGGGAGGTAATGGACGAATGAAGAGGACTTTAATCATAGGCCTGGCCATTATCATGGTATTATCTTTAGTGGCGGGTTGCAGCACAGGCGGACAGCAACAAAAACAGCAAGGCCAGGGGGAAAATAATGGCACTTCCAATGAGGTGGTCATACGCTATAACATGGGTACAGAACCCCAGACGATAGACCCGGCGCTCAACAGTGCCCTCGATGGTGCTGAGGTAATCCTGCATGTGTTTGAGGGGTTGACCACCCTGGATGAAAATTCTAAGGCGAAACCTGGCATAGCAAAGAGTTGGGAGATCTCTGATGACGGGTTGACAATCACATTCCACCTGCGGGATGCAAAGTGGTCTGATGGCAAGCCGGTTACAGCCGGTGACTTTGCCTATGCATGGACAAGGGCTTTAGACCCTAAGACTGCGTCCAGCTATGCCTATCAGTTGTATTTCATAAAGAATGCTGAAAAATTCAACCTTGGCGAGGCGAGTGCGGAGGACCTTGGCGTAAAGGTCATTGACGATAAAACCCTTGAGGTCACGCTGGAAAATCCTACACCTTTTATTATGGAGCTTTTTGCCTTTATGACCTATATGCCGGTAAGGAAAGATATCATAGAGGCACATCCTGATGACTGGACACAGAATCCTGAGACGTATATAGGTGACGGCGCTTTTAAGCTGGCTGAATGGAACCATAATGACTCTATAGTTCTGGTCAAGAATGAGAACTACTGGGATGCTGAAAATATAAAACCCGATAAATTAGTGTTTACCATGATTTCTGAACCAGCTACAGAACTGTCTGCCTTTGAGAGTGGAGATTTAGATTTTGGTGATAATCCGCCGTCTACCGAGCTGGAAAGATTAAAGCAGGAGGGAGTGTTAAAGGAATACCCGTTGCTCTCTACCTATGCATATGTATTTAATACAAAGAGGGCACCCTTTGACAATCCTAAGGTAAGGAAGGCATTCTCTTTAGCCATAGACAGAAAGGCAATAGTAGACCAGATCGCAAAGGGTGGTCAGCCTTTGGCGGCAGCGTGGGTACCCTATGGCATGCCTGACGCAAAACCAGGTGAGGATTTCAGAAAAGTTGGTGGCGACTATTTTGACCCCACCAAGGCCAATGTAGAAGAGGCAAAGAAGCTTCTTGCAGAGGCAGGATATCCTGATGGCAAGGGTCTTCCGGAGATCACACTGCTCTATAATACCAGTGAAAGCCACAAGGCAATAGCCGAGGCGCTGCAGGAGATGTGGAAGCAAAACCTGGGGGTAGACGTGAAGATAGCCAATCAAGAGTGGCAGGTCTTTTTAGCTACCAGGCGACAGACCCATGACTATCAGATTGCAAGATGGGGATGGGTTTCAGACTATATAGATCCAATGGGCTTTTTAGACATGCTTCAGACTGGAATGGGTAACAACGACGCTCAGTATTCCAATCCTCAGTTCGACGAGATGATAAGGAAATCCAAGACGGCAAAGACATCCGAGGAGAGGATGCAGTATCTCCACAAGGCAGAGGACATTCTCATGGATGATGCTGTTGTAATGCCAATATATTTCTATATAAACTATGTTGTGGTTGATCCTAAGCTCCAGGGTTATATAGTTGACCCGCTTGGGTATGTATATTTCCATCATGCTTATTTTGCAAAGTAATAGAGAGAGCACAGATATGACAAAAAACGGTTTGGAAACAAACCGTTTTTTGTACCGCTATTCAAAATTTTACCGTCTGTAAGACGGTTTTTCTATTTACACGGGTTTATTAAAGTCTTATAATTATAGTCAGTGTAACAATTTTTTATATATTAAGAGGTGCTGAATGTTTTTAAGAGCAAATGCAAAGATAAACCTTTTTCTGGATGTCATAGGGACAAGGGACGATGGCTATCATGATATAGTGACAGTTATGCACACTATTGGTCTACATGATACGGTATACATTAAACCTATATTTAAAAAAATTAATGTTGATATGCTTGATATGCCAAAGGAGTTGAATCTTGCATATAAAGCAGCATGTGCCCTCAGAGGCAAAAGAGACAACCTGGGTGCCTATATAAAGATTAGAAAGCGCATCCCAATTGGGTCGGGCATGGGCGGCGGCAGTTCAGATGCGGCACAGGTATTGATAGGGCTCAACAAGCTGTGGCGCCTTAACAAGACAGATGAAGAACTTATGGAAATTGCTGCGTCTATAGGCAGCGACGTACCATTTTTTATTAAAGGAGGAATGGCACTGGCAGAGGGGAGGGGGGAGAGGATAACACCGTTAGATCCTATCGATCTGGATGTCCTGATTGTAAAGCCAAAAGAGTCTATTTCAACGAGGAAGATATACAGTATACTTGATAATGTAAGTTATTCTCATGGCGATATCGACGGCTTTCTGGAGAATTGCCATACCGGTGATCCTGTAAAAATCGCCAGGTATATGGATAATGTGCTGGAGGCTGCAGCTCATAGTATTCTCCCATCTATTGAAAAAATCAAAAGGGACCTTGAAGAGAATGGGGCTGTAAAAGCCATGATGACCGGAGGCGGTTCTGCGGTTTTCGGTGTGTTTACCGATAGGACTGTCTTGATGAATGCATACAAAAAATTAAAGCTCAATTATCCTTTTGTATATTATACTAAAACTGTTGGGTGGGATATGAATGGATAATTTTAATCCGATAGAAACCTATAAGCCATTGAGAGACCTTGTCTTTGAATATATGAAGGAAGGTATAATATCGGGAGAATTTAAACCGGGTCAGAGATTGATGGAGGTTCAGCTCGCATCAAAACTAGGAGTAAGTCGTACACCTATCAGAGAGGCTATAAGAAAGCTTGAACTGGAAGGCCTTGTGATTATGATGCCGAGGAAGGGTGCATATGTTTCCGACCTTTCGCAGAAGGATATCCTTGAGGTCTTTGAAGTGAGGACGGCCTTAGAAGGCCTGGCCGCAGCCCTCGCTGCTGAGCGTATGTCCAATGATGAGATCCGTATGCTGACAGATATTATGGAAAATTTTAAAGACTATGTGGATAAAAGCGATGAAAATGGTATAATAGAGGCAGATACTGAGTTTCATAATCTTATATTTCAGTCTACCAGGAATGATAAGTTAATACAGATAAACAATAACCTGCAGGAACAGCTTAAAAGGTTCAGGATAAAATACCTTGAGGCATATAAGAGGCCAAACAAGCTGATACCTGAGCATGAAAGGATTGTAGAGGCCATTAAAAAACGTACTCCTGAAACTGCAAGAAAAGCTGCAGAAAGACACTTGGAATCTACACAGGAGGATTTTGTGAGATCGCTCAGTAAAATATAACAGTTGAGGGTGGATGCTATGATAAATGCTGTAATACTGGCCGGAAGTGGAGAAATAGAGAAAATACCGGGGAAGTCCCTTGCAAAGATAAACGGAAAGCCGATGCTGTCTTATGTGGTGGATGCAGCTAGAAAAACTGATATGATTGGCAGCATATATGTTGTTGGCAATGATGATATCAGAGGATTTTGCCTGGAGAATGATTTGGAGTTTGCTGAGGGGGGCACTGATATACTGGATAACCTTATAAAGGGTATCCAGAGGTTTAAAAATGACAGGCGCATAATAATATTGACAGGAGACATACCATACATTACGCCGGAAGCAATAATAGATTTTATTATCAGGTCAGAAGAGATAGATGCGGATTTCTGTTACCCCATAGTTGAGAAAAAGACATGTGAGGAAAAGTTTCCCGGGACGCGCAGGACCTATGTGACTTTAAAGGATGGGGCCTTTACCGGTGGGAATGTATTTTATCTAAATCCTGGGATTATAGAACGGTGTATGCCTGTAATTCGTCATGTGGTACAGAATCGTAAGAATCCTGCTAAGATAGCAACTATACTGGGGCCTGGCTTGATTCTTGCGTTTTTGTTTAAAACCCTTACCATTGAAATGGTGGAGAAAAAGGCTTCAAGGATGCTCAATATAACCGCAAAGGCAATTATCTCACCATATGCAGAGATAGGAAATGATGTAGATAAACCGGAGGACCTTGAGATGGCTAATCAGATACTGATGTGAAAAATGTTTCAATAAATGTATAAAATCCCTGCCTTCTGTAAATAATTTAAATTAGAACAGAAAGGTGGGGATTTTTCTATGAAATGGGCTGTTGCTATACTGGTTACCACCCTGATAGCTGTCTTACTGACGGGATACATTTTACCAGACAAGGACCTGCAGGTTGACCTGTCAAATAAACTGCTGAGATTTCACGTAATAGCCAACAGCGATGATGAAGCCGATCAACAGTTGAAATTAAAGGTCAAGGATGCGATTGTCGAATGTTTGGACCCGTACCTTACAGCAACAGACAGCAAAAATGATGCAATGGTCTTGATTAACAGTAAACTAAATGATATACAAAGAACTGCTGAAGAGGTTATAAAAGAAGAGGGTTATGAATATCCAGTCAAGGTGTCCATAGGGAAATTTGATTTTCCTGTCAAGTCCTATGGGGCTATCACTTTACCATCGGGAGAGTATGATGCGCTTCGTATAGTGATTGGCAAGGGAGACGGGAAAAATTGGTGGTGCGTTCTCTTCCCTCCGCTCTGCTTTGTTGACACAGCCCATGGCAAGGTCCGTGATAATACAAAGGAAGAGCTGTCACGGGTACTTAGTAAGAATGAAATTGAAGAGATATCCTCTGATAGGCCGGAAATAAAATTTAAGGCTGTGGAGATAGTGGAAAATATAGCCAGCAAGGTATCCGATACTCTGAAGCTGGCATTTCAGAAAAGACCTCCGGATTAACCTCCGAAGGTCCTTTCTGTAACAATATATTTACTCTTTATATGCCTCATGGAAGTAGGTGTATCCCAGCGGGTCCACGTGATAGCCTTTCAGGTTGGGTTTTACTATATATGAATTTACATAGAAGTATATTGGGATGACAACCATCTCATCCATAAGGATATTCTCTGCCTGATGCATGTACTGCATTCGTTCTGCAGCGTTGGTAGTACGCTTTGCTTTGTCAATAAGGTCATCGTATTCTTTGTTGCTCCAGCCTGAATCATTGTTTCCACTACCCGTGGTAAACATATCAAGGAATGTCATGGGGTCTATATAATCGGCAAACCAGCCAAGCCTTGCAATCTGATAGTTTCCGTTTGCCCTGTCATCCAAGAATACTTGCCATTCCTCATTAGCCAGTTTGACTTCCACTCCTAAGTTTTTCTTCCACATTTCCTGCAGCATCTCAGCAATCTGCTTGTGACCTTCACTGGTATTATATAGCAGTGTTATCTCTGGCAGGCCCTTACCGCCAGGATAACCAGCCTCGGCAAGCAGTTTTTGGGCTTCCTCCACACTGGCTTTGTTTACATCATAATAGTCTCCACCAATTTCTCTGAAATCTTTGGTGGCGTCAGCATCAGGCAACCCGGGTGGTACCCATCCACCGGCTGGCTTCTGTCCGACCTGTGGAGGTGTTTCCACTATAGCCTTTCTATCTATTGCGAGAGAAAATGCCTTGCGTACCTTTGGATTGTCAAAGGGGGCTTTTTTTGTATTGAAGACGTATCCATATGTGGCTAAGCTTGGGTCTATATGGAGAACACCGTCTTCTCTCAGTCTTGGGAAGTCATTGGCTGGAGGATTATCACCAAAATCAATCTGATTGTTATCAAACGCTGCCAGTTCTGTGGATGCATCATTAATCATCACAAAGGTCAATTTATCGGGCTTTATCCTGCCAGCATCCCAGTAATTGGGGTTTTTCTCAAAGACTATGGAGTCGTTGTGATTCCATTCCTTCATAACAAATGCGCCGTTACCAATATATGTTTCAGGATTCTGGGCCCAGCCGTCGGGGTCTTTTTCGACTATGTCCTGCCTTACTGGCATGTAGGTAAAGAAAGCCAGAAGTTCAAGTATATAAGGGGTTGGAGACTCGAGGGTGAGTTCTAATGTCTTATCGTCTTTGGCCACAACACCTACATCCTCAGCCTTTGCCTCTCCCTTATTATATTTTTCACCGTTTTTGATGTAATAGAGCTGGTATGCGTACTCTGAACCAGTATCAGGGTTTAATACCCTCTTCCAGGCATACTCGAAATCCTTGGCGGTAACCGGTTTTCCGTCAGACCATTTTACTCCGTCCCTCAGATGAAAGGTATAGGTAAGGCCGTCACTGGATACATCCCACTTTTCTGCCACTGCCGGTTCTGCCTTATTATTTTTATCCAGCCTTGTGAGCCCCTCAAACACGTGATATATAACAGTACCCCCATCTATTGCTGTATTCTTCGCAGGGTCGACGCTCCTTGGTTCTGTCTGCAGGTTATAGGTTATTTCTATAGGCGCTGTTTGTTTGCCAGACTGTTGTGACTCCTGATTTTGATGTGTGGTCTGGCCGCTGCATGCTGATAAAGCCATACTGAGCACCAGCAATGCAGCCAGCATAATTATAAATCTCCTTTTCAAAAAATCCCCTCCCATTTATTTTTATTTTAACCACCGTGGTTTACGGTGAAAATGGCTTTTCAGGCTAATAACACACTATACATATTAGTGTGGCATAGTAACATCTAATGCACATTTTAAGACGAATACCAATAACATCAATATTAGCGTGGTATGAAACATAAAACTCAGCCTTAAAGCAAGTCAATGATACCCACACTATAGTCATGTTTATTAAATCATATAAATTCGACATTCAGAATAAAAATCCTGCTTTATACAAAAAATAACAATAAGACTGAGTATACAGATATATTTCAGCTAATTGAAAGGGGATACCCATGCAGAAAAGATATAAGCAGTTGGTATTGCTAGTAATTTTTGTGATAACTGTATTGATTGGAGGCGTGGCATACAGTGCCACGCTCTCCTGGGGGTCTAAAGGCAGCGAAGTGCTTGAGGCTCAGAGGAGACTGAAGAACTGGGGATACTATACAGGCCCCCTGGACGGGGTCTATGGCGCTAAGATGTATCAGGCTGTTGTAAGATTTCAGAAAAAGAATGGCCTTACACCCGATGGCGTCATAGGAAATGCCACCAAGAGGGCACTTGGTATGAGGATAACACCAGCGGCTGCCACAACACCATCCAGAGGTATATCCAGCAGGGACGACTACACTCTTCTGGCCAGGCTAATACATGGAGAAGCGCGGGGAGAACCATACATTGGAAAGGTTGCCGTTGGTGCTGTTGTGTTAAACAGGGTGAAGAGTTCAAAATTTCCAAACACCATATCAGGCGTAATATTTCAGCCCGGTGCCTTTACAGCGGTTGCCGACGGACAGATATGGTTAAATCCAGACGATGAGTCCCTCAGGGCGGCAAGAGATGCCCTGAACGGATGGGACCCTTCGGGAGGGGCGCTCTATTACTATAATCCTGCCAAGACGACCAGTGGCTGGATATGGTCAAGACCAGTCATAACAGTAATAGGTAAACACAGGTTTGCGAGGTGACATTATGAAATTTAAAAAAATTAATGCTGTAAGTCTGATTATGGTGGCTGCCGTTATAGGTCTGGGTATTTTTGGCATATATCAGTATAACCAAAAGACGTTTTATTACCGCTATCTGAACGGGCAGTACAACAGGGCCTTTTATCAACTTGTAGACAATATTGAAAATATGCAGGTTGGCCTTTCAAAACTTCAGGTCGCAGAAGAAGAAGAGATGGACATAATTACACTTACTGACGTACACAGGCGGGCCTTTACGGCGGCCGAGGCCGTTGCCCAATTGCCTATTCCCTCAGTGACCGTGGAAAATACACTGAGGTTTTTAAACCAGGTGGGTGACTATTCGTACAGCCTTCAAAGAAAGAGGGCAAGAGGTGAAGAATTCTCCGATACAGACAGGAAGAACATAGCTGAGCTCCATAAGATAGCAGGTGATGTTTCTGTGGAGTTGCAAAAGATCCAGGATGAGCTGGTGTCGGGGAAGATAACAATAAGTGACTTAAAGAGTAGAGGAGGTACAAGACTGGATAATATTTCTGACAGCCTTATGGGTGCCAGGTTTGAAAATGTAGAGAAGAGTATGGCAAACCTCCCAACATTAATATATGATGGACCGTTTTCTGCCTCCTTAGAGAGAAAGGTGCCAAAGGGTGTAACAGGAAACGATATTGACTTGAAAACAGCAGAAAAAAAAGCTGTGGATTTCCTGGGGGTTAAAAATGTCCGTTCAGTTAGACAGTACAGCTATGTGGACCAACCGGTGGACGGATTTGGGATAGAGGTGATAGATGATGAGAATGGTTCAAGCTACTATCTAAACGTCACCAAAAAGGGTGGCCATGTAATCTGGATGATGAATAGCAGGGATGTCGGCAAGGTTAATATATCCACCACACAGGCTGAAGGCTATGCTGAAAGATTTTTAAAGAGAAACGGATTTGATAATATGATGGCGACATATTCAATGAAGTATGACAATACGGTGGTCATAAACTATGCATATACTAAGGACGATATAGTATTTTACCCGGACCTTATTAAGGTAAAGGTTGCCTTAGATAATGGCGATGTGCTGGGCTTTGAGGCACAGAACTACTACATGTCTCACACGGAAAGGGCTGTAAAGAGACCGAAAATAACAGAAAGCCAAGCGGAAGACAGGATAAGTTTGAATTTAGATGTAAAACGAGTGAGGCTGGCCATAATTCCCTTACCAGGTGGGAAAGAAGTTCTTGCCTATGAATTTACAGGTGAGTATTCCGGAAATACCTATTATGTGTATATTAATGCCGAGAATGGAAATGAAGAGCAGGTCTTACAGGTTATAGATACTGAAGAAGGAAAGCTTACCATGTGATATTTTTCAACCTTCAGGACATAATAGTATTGGGGGCACCTTCAAATTCTGGTGAGGAGATGGTCATATATGTCCCGAAGGCGTAGTATAATGTCCGACGAGCTAAAGTATGAACTTGCCAGAGAATTAGGTGTTGACGATATAGTAGCAAGAGAAGGATGGGGTAGTGTATCTTCCAGAAACTGTGGCAACCTGGTGAGGCTTGCTATAGAGAGGGCTGAGAAGAGCATTGCCAGTAAGTACAGTGGTGGCCCTGAGGCCGGGGAGTGATCCCCGGCCTTTAACTGTTAAAGGTTTTTATTATCAATTGATAATAATTAATATCAGGAAAAAGTAGTTGCATTTTAAGAAAAAAGAACATATAATAATATAAATACTCTATTTCAATTGAAATGAGGCCGATGGATTCGTAGGCCGTATGGCCTGCGAATTTTTTATGGAGGGAGTGGAATATAAATGGAAGAAGCCAATTACAGAGAGCTGCTGAAGGTCAATGTTGTGGTATTATTGCTTAATTTGCTGGTATGTATTGCAAAGATAGTTGTGGGCAATGCGATAAATTCAATAAGCATGGTGGCCGACGGCTATCACTCGCTGACGGACATGGGCAATAATATAATTGGTATCGTGGGTATAAATTTTGCATACAGGCCATCAGATGAGAAACACCCTTACGGACACAAAAAGATTGAGACTATGGTAACTTTAATCATTGCTGCAGCATTGCTTGTACTGTGCTATGAAGTGACCATCGGTGCCATTAAAAGGTTTAAACAACCTGTTGCTGTTGACACCAATCTATATAGCATACTCGTCATGGCTGCCACTATTCTAATAAATATTTTCGTAGCAATGTATGAAAAAAAGAAAGCTGACACGCTGAAGAGCGACTTTCTGGCTTCAGATTCTATTCATACAACAAGCGATGTGCTGGTGTCGGTGTCTGTTATTGTTGGGTTAATCTTATCAAGGTATGGGCTTTCAATTGCGGATGTCATTATCTCTATATTTATTGTAATTATGATAGGACGGGCGGCATTTGAGATTTTATCCAAGAGTACAGGTGTTTTGATGGATTCTGTAGTGCTGGATGAAAAGGATATAGAGAGGCTTGTACTGAGTGTAGACGGTGTAAAGTCATGCCATAAGATAAGGACAAGAGGAAGAGAGGATGATATCAAGGTTGACCTCCATGTGCTTGTGGGAAATGATATGAATGTATACGATGCCCATGAGATTAGTGAGGTAATTGAGGAAAGATTGCGAGGAAAATTCCCTGGTATAACCGATGTCACCATCCATATTGAACCAGAGAGTAATGATAAACAATCTTGAAGAATGCTTCAATATATTGTGTGGTTATTTAGTTAATTTTAGAATACAATAGACCTAAAGAAGCATATTGGAGGGATTGTTAATGCCTTTGAAGTTGGGGGTTTTATTCGGTGGACAATCTGGAGAACATGAAGTGTCTCTGATGTCTGCAGCCTCGGTTATGAAGAACATAGATAGGCAAAAGTTTGAGATAATACCTATAGGGATAACAAAAAACGGGCACTGGTATCTATACAAAGGGGATATAGACGACATACAAAACGGTAATTGGTTGGATAATTCATATAAGGCCATACTTCCACCAGACCCATCATATCATGGACTTATTTATTTTGTAAATGGTGAGATTAAGATAGAACGTCTGGATGCGGTCTTTCCAGTCTTGCACGGGCCGAGAGGTGAGGATGGCACGATACAGGGACTTTTAGAGCTGGCGAATATACCGTATGTGGGGGCTGGTGTCACATCTTCTGCTGTGGGAATGGATAAGGTTTTTACCAAAAAGCTGTTAGAACACGCTGGACTCCCGATAGTACCGTATCTGGTATTTACGAAAAAACAGTGGTATGGGCAGAGCGAAGATGTCGCAGAGAATATAGAAACAAGGCTGGGATATCCTAACTTTGTAAAGCCGGCTAATCTTGGGTCCAGTGTGGGTATTACAAAGGTTCATGACAGGGTGGAGCTCACGGAGGCATTGAATTTAGCGGCAAGATATGACAGAAAAATTATTGTAGAAAAGTCAATAAACTGTAAAGATGTGGAATGTTCTGTGCTTGGAAACGAAAATCCTCGTGCATCAACAGTTGGAGAAATAATGCCGGCCAGGGAGTTTTATGACTATCAGGCTAAATACTGTGATACAGCTACGAGGCTGTTGATACCTGCCCAGTTGCCCGATGAAAAGATAGAGGAGATAAGAACCTTAGCTGTAAAGGCTTATAAAGTCCTTGACTGTCAGGGTATGGCCAGGGTTGACTTTTTTTATGAGAATGGTACGGGGAATGTATATGTTAACGAACTAAACACCATACCGGGTTTTACTCATGTGAGTATGTACCCCAAATTATGGGAAGCGTCAGGCCTGGCCTACGGAAAGCTCTTAGAAGATCTAATTGATTTGGCCCTGGAGAGGTTTCAAGATGTTCATTAAAATTGATATCACATGACGATGAAAAGCAATTGTAATCTTATACGATATCCATGGACGCATAAAAAATGAAAGCAAATGTCCTGGAGGGACAAGACGGATAGACCAATTATAATGTAATCTTAAGTGGGATCCCTGATCCCACTTTTTTATAATTATGGATGAGCACACAGGATTTGCATGTCATACCTGAAGAAGAAGACCTCATCATGTATCCACAAAAGGAACATCTTTCAGGCAGATATCTCATATAGCTGCGGTTTTCCATCCTTATGTCTATATAATCACATAAGTACGAAAGCATAACCACCGCCCTCCTGCAGTTATTTTCATCTATATATTATACCCCATTGTATGCATATTTAAAATATAAAATGTAATATTATTAATGATTAATTTGTTTTACAATTTAACAGATGTGTGTAAAGTACAATACTTCGTGGAATAATGCTGCTTGGGACGTTATAACGTGTGTATTTTTATTCTGCAGCGTACCTTACACTTTTTATAAATATTAAAAGCTTAAAACTGATGTCCATGCCGGATGTCCGGACTTTGTTTGATGCATTGAATGAAGACATTCCTTTGGGTCAAAGCTCCACATAATTTATCTTGCCGTAGGTACCTTTTCAAGTATACAGGCTATATGATATTATATACAGGATGCAGGTTATGACTGGATGTGGTTATATTAATATAGCAAAGTGTAGAACGTAAGGCAAAATAAACAATTATCCTTATGAACATGAAAGTGCTATAATTTAATTAAAAAGGCATTGAGGGGGAGGTTTTATGGCAAAGGCATGGGTAAGAGCTAAGGGCACCCAAATCTCACCCCATGGTGAAGAAAGCATCGAACTTACTACGGAGGCTGAACTTTATAAAAACAGGGGCAACTATTACATAGTTTACAGGAGCAGTCCAGACACCATTACCACGCTGAAGATTGAAAGGGACAGGGTAGTGGTGTATAACAGTGGAAGGCATAATTCAAAACTTGTGTTTGAAAAAGATAAGAAGAACGTCAGTCCCTATGTAACTTCTGATGGGATTTTTGACCTTGGGGTAATAGGAAAGAAAATGCACATAGATATTGGCAGTACAGGTGGAGAGGTTAACCTTAAGTATCACCTGGAGTTAAATAACAGGTATGTCAGTACCAATGAATTAAAGTTGACAGTAAGGGAGGTCAATTGATGTATAGTATTTTTAAGATACATAAAGACATAAAAAATGCTATAAAGGCATCTTTAGAAAAAATAGCCCTGGAATCGGGGATTGATTTAGAAGGATTGCCGGTACCGGAACTGGAGGTGCCAAAGGATAGAAGCTTTGGGGATTATGCTACCAATGTGGCCATGACATCATCTAAGATTTTCGGCAAAAAACCGCGTGAGCTGGCCGAGCTTATTGTTTCCAATTTTCCGGAGGTAAGGTATGTGTCGTCTATTGAGATAGCAGGTCCTGGCTTTATAAACTTCAAGCTGGATAAGACATGGCTTTATGATGTCCTCAGGGAAATAAGCTCTATGGGTCAGGACTATGGCAACTTAGATGTTGGTAAGGGTGAGAGGGTGCAGATAGAGTTTGTGTCTGCCAACCCTACGGGGCCCATGCATCTCGGCAATGCAAGAGGTGGGGCTATAGGCGATGTGCTGGCATCTATTATGCAAAAGGCTGGATATTATGTGGAAAGGGAGTTTTACATAAACGATGCAGGAAACCAGGTAGAAAAATTTGGGGCATCGTTGGAGGCAAGATACCTGCAGCTTTTAGGCCGTGATGCCAAAGTGCCCGAGGACGGTTATCACGGCGAGGACCTGGTGGACCTTATGAGGGAATATATCGAGGAGAAAGGTGAGAGCGCCCTTGCGTTAAGCTCTGAGGACAGGCAGCGTGTACTCAGGGAATGGGCGTTGGAGAAAAACATAAATAGAATGCATGAGGACCTTGAGGCATATGGCATCCACTATGATGTCTGGTTCAGGGAGAGTTCCCTCTATGAGAGCGGAGAGGTGGACACTGTAATCTCGGAGCTTAAAGCCAATGGCTATACCTATGATAAGGATGGTGCACTCTGGTTTAAGGCAACAGAATTTGGAGCTGATAAGGATGATGTGCTGGTCAGGGCCAACGGCATACCGACATATTTTGCCTCTGATATAGCCTACCACAGGAACAAGTTTGTAGAAAGGGGTTTTGACAGGGTAATTGATATCTGGGGCGCAGACCATGCCGGCCATGTGGGCAGGATGAAGGCTGCCATGAAGGCACTTGGCATTGAACCCGATAGGCTTACCGTTATACTGATGCAGCTTGTGAGGTTGAAGATGGGTGGAGAATTTGCCAGGATGTCAAAGAGAAAGGGCAACATGGTGACTCTGCGTGACCTGGTGGATGCCGTTGGGAGGGATGCCGTGAGGTTTTTGTTTAATATGCGGTCTTCAGACTCTCAGTTTGAGTTTGATATGGACCTGGCTATAAGGGAGAGCAGTGAGAACCCCGTGTTTTATGCTCAGTATGCCCATGCCAGAATCTGCAGTATACTGAGAAATGCAGAGTCAATAGGTATAACCGTCCCGGATATAGATGATGTGGATCTATACCATTTAAATAAGGACGAGGAGTTTAGCCTTATGGAGAAGTTGGCATCATACCCGGAGGAAATCGGCCAGGCCGCCCTGAGGTTAGAGCCATACCGGCTTACCCATTATGCCCTGGATTTAGCCACACTTTTCCATTCATTTTACACGGTATGCAGGGTAATAGGAGAGGAAGAGGGGGTTATGAAGGCAAGGCTTGTACTCATTGACAGCACAAGAAAGGTGCTGGCCAATGCACTGGCTGTCCTTGGAGTAAGTGCACCTGAGAAGATGTAGGGCTGATTTGGCAGTGTCCGAAAATGGGCCCTTTATCCTGCAGAACTGCGCAGCACTGCCGGCCAATCTGCTGGAGAGCATACTCTTCGGAACAGCAAGGTGGGCTTACTGGGGCTGAGGATAGGCCAAACTCTGGTGTAATAGGAAACATCACAGATGGAGGTTCAGTATGCGAAAGACCATCCTTTTATTTATTGCTATTGCATTGCTAGTATCTGGATGCAATTTAAATAATAATGCCGCACCTAAAATACCAAGAGATACCTCTTATGATGTTATTGTTATAGGTGCAACACCAGAGGGAATAGCTGCCAGTGTATCTGCTGCCCGAAACGGCCTTAAGACCCTTCTGGTGGAGACCCATGACAGGGTTGGCGGTATATATACCAGAGCTGGGCTTAATACTATTGATATGAATTATGGTCCGGATAAAGAGTTGTTGACCCGCGGTATATTTGAAGAGTTTTATAAAGCTGTAGGCGGGGACTCTTTTGACATAGAGAAAGCAGAAAAAGTGTTCAGAAACATGATTGCAGAGGCAGGAGTCTATTTACTTTTAGATGCTGATATAGGCAATACGATAATGGAGGGCAGCAAAATAACAGGAATTACCATAAACGGAGTGGATTATAAAGGCAAGAGGTTTATAGACGCCACTGAGGACGCTGATATTGCTGCGGCATCAGGAGTTCCATACACATATGGACAAGAAGACATAGGCCACCCGGAAAGGGTTATGGCACCAACACTGGTATACAAGCTTAAAGGGGTAGATTGGAATGGTGTGAGACGCTACCTTAATACCGATAGCAGTAAAGATACAGGTGCGAACGACCGCTCTGCCTGGGGATATTCCGAGATGTACAGATATAAGCCCAAAGACCCTGATATTATGGTACGGGGACTCAACATGGGCAGGCAGGACGACGGGACAGTGCTGGTAAATTCCCTCCTTATTTATAATGTTAACCTGCTGGATGAAGAGTCGAAAAAAAATGCCATAGAGAAAGCAAGAGAAGAGCTGCCGGCCATAATAGAGTACATGCATAACCTGCCAGGCCTTGAAAAGGCATCCCTTGCAGGGGTAATGGATGAACTCTATGTCAGGGAATCCAGGCATATAATAGGGGAATACAGGCTTACCATAGATGATGTGCTGGAAAATAGATATTTTGATGATGCTGTGGTTATGGGCAGCTATCCGGTTGATATACAGTCATTTCAACCAGGCAGTTACGGACTGGTGATGGGTAAACCAAAAGTGTATTCAATACCATTCCGCTGCCTTGTGCCTAAAAAAGTGGATAATCTCCTGGTGATAGGAAGAAGTGCATCTTATGACTCCCTTGCCTCTGGTTCGGCCAGGGTTGTTCCGGTGGGGATGGGAGAAGGCCAGGCCGCAGGCGTGGCCTCCAAGATCTCCATAGCTAAAGATATGACATTTCGTGAGATGACCTATAATGGGAAGGCTATACACGAACTCCAGGAAATTCTCAAAAAACAGGGAGCCTATATTAAGGACTATGAGGCTACACCGGATATAGTGAACTCACCTTACTACCCATATATAAAGAAACTGCGCAGGTATGGATATATTCACCCTGGTTATTCCAATGACTACAGGTTAGAGGATGCAATAACATATAATGAATTTATTAGCATAGTCAATCCCATATTGGCAGACCACATAAATGGCTTTAAGTGGATTCCAAATGACACAAATGATAGGCCAATAGATGGCAGTGAAATAATTGGGCTGTTAAAGAAATACGGAATAAAGGTAAGCGCTACAATACCGGATGGACCTGTACTTTATAAGGATGCTTATAAGATACTAAGCTCACTCTTTTAAAATAGTCTCGACTGGTTGGGATTAATCTGTGATCTTATGCTGGTATAACATGGTTTACTAAATAGTTGTTTTATCAAAAGGGCCAGATGGAAAACAGCTGGCTTTTTTGATATCAAGAACGCATCATAGTCGCTGTAAACTGGTTTACTTCATGTCACAGATGAGTTTTTTGGTGTGTTTATATTCAAGGGCTATGCTTCTTTAAAAAAATTTACAATTTATTAACTTCCTTACCTTTAATGTTCTGGTATAATAGTCTCAAGGAGGGATATATGTGAAGAAATTCTTTTTAACATTAACTGCATTGATTTTAATACTTTCACTGGCTGGCTGTTCGGCCAGAACAAATAGTACACAAAATGAAGGTGTGGTTACAGCTACACAGAAGGTGACAAGGGGGCCCATTGAAATCAAGATCAGCGGTTCGGGGACACTGGAGCCGGCTGATGAGGAGACAATAAGGCTCAGGAGAAGTGGGAAGCTGGTTCAGGTCAACTTCAAAGAGGGTGATGTGGTAAAGAAAGGGGACCTGATGTATGTAATAGAAGACGACAATGTGGCCCTTTCTCTTAAACAGTCAGAGCTCAACCTGAAGCAGCTCAATCTTGAAATGGAAGACCTGAATAAACAGAAGGCCGGGGAGAAGGTAACATCACCAATAGACGGAAGGATCACGGCTATAAATGTCAATGAGGGTGATTCTGTAAATAATGGTACGGTTATTGCAACCATCGAGTCCGATAACTATTTCAAGTTTACTGCTGGAATATCACAGACAGAGATAGGGAAAATAAAGGTTGGTCAGAGTGTAAATGTATTTTTGCCGGATTATCTTGCAAGCCTGACAGGTACGGTCACAAGTGTTGACAGCAGCCCACAGCCGACCTCAGGCGGCGGGATTATATATAATGTGGAGGTACAGGTTAAAAATCCCGGCAGCTTAAAAGGTGGCGAAAAAGTGAATGCAACGATAATAACTTCATCGGGCAACGTACAGGCGTTTACAACAACTGCCTTAGAGAGGGCAGAGGTAGAGAATGTAAAGGCAGTGCTTGCCGGTGATATAGAAAAGCTGTATGTAAAGGCAAATGATACAGTGAAAAGAGGCCAGCTGTTGGCAACCATACACTCAGACAGCATTGATAGCCAGATAGAGCTTCAAAAGATGAAGATAGAACAGGCCATGGCAGACATTGAGTCCAAGCAGCAGGAATTGAAAGATATGTATGTCTACGCACCGATTTCAGGGACCATAGTTGAACAGAATGTAAATGTAGGAGATGACCTTTCCAGTTTAGATACAAGCAGTGACACTGTGGATGCGCGCATAGTGGACTATAGTTCTATGAATGTGGTCATACCTGTAGATGAAATGGATGTGGGCAAGCTCAAAGTGGGCCAGGAGGTCATTATAACATCTGATGCTGTGCAGGGCAAGACCTTTAAAGGTGTAATATCGGATATAGCCGATGAAGGTAAGGCAGAGAATGGGGTATCAACCTTTGATGTAAAGGTGACTATGGATAAGACTCCGGAGCTCAAGGCAGGCATGACGGTTAATGCTGATATTGTACTGGAAAAGAAGGATAATGTGCTTCTTGTGCCCATAGAGGCGTTAAAATATCAGGGACAGCAGCCTTACGTCACAAAGGTTGGGTCAACCGAACCTGTAAAGGTAGAGATAGGGCTTACAAATGAGCAGTATGCAGAGGTTATATCAGGGCTCAATGAAGGGGATGAGGTTGAGGTTACTGTCAGCTCCGGGGGCAGCAGTTTCCGGATGGGACCGCGAGGCGGCGAGGTAAGAGTCAGCGGAAGTTCTGGCCAATGAGGGGTGATCGTATGATACACATTGAGAACATGACCAAGATATACCGTATGGGGAAGGTAGAGGTCAGGGCATTGGACGGGGTCAGTATAGATATTGAAGAGGGCGAGTTTGTGGCCATAACAGGTCCATCCGGCTCAGGAAAGTCGACGTTTATGCATCTTTTGGGATGCCTTGACACCCCTACGTCTGGCACATATATACTAAACGGCAGCGAGGTGTCAAAACTCAGACAGGATAAGCTGGCAGAGATAAGAAACAAGGAGATTGGATTTGTGTTTCAGGAGTTTAATCTTTTACCAAGGCTTACCGCTCTGGAAAATGTAGAGCTCCCGTTGATATACAGGGGTATGCCGGTACACGAGAGGAGACAAAGGGCTATGGATGCCCTGGAAAAAGTTGGCCTGGCCAACAGGCTGAACCACAGGCCCACGGAGATGTCAGGCGGGCAGCAGCAGAGGGTGGCTATAGCCAGGGCCCTTGTGGGGGATCCTAACATCATCCTTGCTGATGAACCCACGGGCAACCTGGACAGTCGTTCTGCCCACGAGGTCATGGATATGTTAAAAGACCTGAACAGTGCAGGCAGGACTGTAATCCTTATAACCCACGACATGAGCATAGCCAGTGAAGCAAAGAGGATTGTACGCATTTTAGACGGCAGGATTTTAAGTGACGAGGTGGTCTCATGAATCTATATCAACTTGTAAAACTGGCACTTAGAGGAATCATTGACAATAAACTCCGCTCATTTCTCACCATGCTCGGCATAATAATAGGGGTGGCCTCGGTAATAGCTTTGGTCTCATTTGCCTCTGGGGCTACCTCCCAGGTAACCAGTCAAATAGAGGGTATGGGGTCAAACATATTGAGTGTCAACATAATGGGCAGAGGGGCACAAACCACCTTGACCTATGAGGAGGCACTGGATCTTAAAAATCCATATATATCCGGAATTGCTCCAACAGTCAACAGCGGTATGACAGTAAAGTTTATGAATAAAACCTATGACACCGGCATAATAGGTACAAATTCCGATTATTTTACAATAAATAACAGGGAACTTGAAGCCGGGAGGATAATAACAGAGACCGACCTTGAGGATAGGGCTAAAGTGGCTGTGATAGGTCCGGATGTGGCGAAAGAACTGGGGATGTTAAACCCTGTGGGTGAGACTATAAAGATTGGTGGCAATAATTTCACCGTTGTAGGCTTGTTACAATCCAAAGGGAGCAGCATGATGGGCTCCCAGGACGATATGGTGATAGTGCCCATAACTACTGCCCAGAGGCTTTTTCAGACCGGTGGGGTAAGGTCTATAACAATGCAGGCAGTATCACCTGATGATGTAGAGGCTGCTAAGGCATATTTAGAGGCTGACCTAAAGCGTCTCTTTAAAGATGACGAGGATGCATACAACGTCTTTGACCAGACGGAGCTTTTAAATACTGTAAAGCAGTCAACATCTGTTTTGAGTATGATGCTGGGCGGCATAGCAGGCATATCTCTTCTGGTGGGCGGCATAGGGATAATGAACATAATGTTGGTTACAGTGACAGAAAGGACCAGAGAGATAGGGATAAGGAAGGCTATTGGAGCAAAAAAGAGGGATATACTCACACAGTTCCTTATTGAATCTTCTGTACTTTCGGGTGTAGGTGGGATGATCGGGGTAATTGTTGGCTTTATCTTAGCCAAGATACTCTCTACAGTAGCTAATATCCCCACTCAGACAACACTTTTGACAGTTGGGGTGTCTTTCGGGTTTGCGCTGCTGGTGGGTATAATATTTGGCATATATCCAGCCAACAGGGCTGCCAATCTAAATCCTATTGATGCATTACATTATGAATAATGGTATAATATGTAATGCGAGGTGATATGCTGTGAAGATAAAGTATTACGGACACTCATGCTTTTTGCTTACAGGAAAAGATATCTCTATTGCTACAGATCCTTATGACCCATCAGTCGGGTATGACCTTCCAGCGATAAAGGTTGACGTAGTGACCGTATCACACCAGCACTTTGACCATAGCTACCTTAAGGCCATAAGGCCGGGGGCTGCGGTTATTGATATACCTGGTGAACACCATGTAAAGGGTGTGGATATAAAAGGATATGAGGTAAACCACGACAGCAAAGGCGGTACGCAAAGGGGTAAAAATATAATATTCAGGATGGATAGTATTGATGGTGTAAGCATATGTCATCTAGGCGACCTGGGCGAGACTTTGAGCAATGACGTTGTAGAGAAGATAAAGGGTGTGGATGTCCTCTTTGCGCCGGTAGGCGGCTTTTTCACGCTGGAACCGGAACAGATGCTTGTTGAGGTCAGGAGAATTAATCCGAAAATACTCATACCGATGCATTTTGCCGTGGAGACCACATCAGGAGACCTGCCAATAAAGCCCGTAGACTATTTCCTCAAGGTGTACGGGAAAGGAGAAAAGCTAAACAGCGATGAACTGGAGATTACACCAGAAAGCCTCCCTCAAACCACCAGAGTGTATGTGCTTGATTTTTATAATAAATAACCGGGCAACCGGTTATTTTTTTAATTCACCTCATATATCTTTATATATTTAATAATGATATAATAGATGACAGAGGTTACCATGCAGAGGGGGGACTCCTTTGAAATATAAAAAAATTATAATTATAGCTATAATAGTAACTGTCATAGCAACGCCGGTTGTTTCTTTTGCCTCAATGACATACGACATTAACACCTTTGACTCCATAATGCAGTTTATACTCTCATCTACGGTTAGGGATGTTACGGAGGAACAACTGATAAAAGGTGCACTTAAAGGCATGTTTCAGGCGGTTGACCCCTATAGCGAGTATTTCACAAAAGAGGAGCTAAAAGAGTTTAATGAGGAAACTAGCGGGCAATACAGCGGGGTAGGGATTATTATTTCCGAGTCTGACGGATATATCGTTGTGACCTCGGTGATGAATGGAGGGCCAGCGGATAAGGCAGGGATAAAGAAAGGCGACAGGATAGTGTCGGTAGACGGCACCAACGTAGCAGGTATGAAGCGGGATAAGGTATCTGACCTCCTGAAGGGGGATGAAGGCACCACAGTCAGGGTTGGCATCATGAGGGAAGGCAGCAATGGCGTGACCTTAGTGGACATTATAAGGGGGCAGATAAGATTAAACCCGATAATATACAGCGTAAAGAACGGTGTAGGATATATAAAGATATTTCAATTTACTGAATATACAGAAGAAAATTTAGAACCAGCCCTGGACTATATGAGGAAAAATGGTATAAAATCTATTGTGTTAGACCTCAGGGGAAACCCGGGGGGTATAATACCGGAGACCATAGATGTGGCACAGCATTTTGTGCCCAAGGGACCAATAGTAAAGATAATATATAAGAATGCACCGCCGGATGTATATTATTCAAACTTAGAAAAACCGGAGTTTAACTTGGCTGTCCTTATAGATAAGGATACAGCCAGTGCCGCAGAAATTCTGGCCGGAGCAATACAGGATACCGGAGCAGGTATAGTCATTGGTTCTCAATCTTACGGTAAGGGTTCAGTACAGATAGTTATGCCATTAGAGGACGGGAGCGGCTTTAAGCTCACTATGGCAAAATATGCCACGCCGAAGGACAGGATTATAGATGGGGTAGGGATAATACCCGATGTGAAGCTGTCCAACTCCGAGCCTGTTGTGCCTGACCTTTCTAATCTGGCTCCGCTAAGGGAGGGCGAGGCGGTAAGTAGAGGCAGCATAAACCTGCAGGTGTTTGCCCTGCAGCAGAGGTTAAAGCTGCTTGGCTATGATGTAGGTGAGCTGGATGGTGTGTTTGGCCAGGCCACAGAGAGGGCTTTAAAGGAATTTCAGACAAGGAATGGCCTCAAGGCAACCGGGACATTGGACGAGTATACCTATATAAACCTTGTGGACGCAATGGACAGGCTGGCGCATCCAGAGGTGAGAGATATAGTACTGGAGACGGCCATTCAGATGCTTAAGAATAAAGAAGACAAAGGCATGATACAATCACAGTGAAGAGGATGGTTTCACAGGGCGTACTGCCAGCATGGTGGGGCTTTGGAAAATTTATATTGACGGTGCTTCAAAATCCTGATATAATTATCTTTAAATTTAATATCCGTAGCATGGTAGAATGGTAGGGTAGTCACACCCAACCTGGGTGTTTTTTTATACCCTTTTACCTGTACACTTGTACCAGGTGCGGATAAATAAATAAAAAGGGAGAGTGTAAAATGGTAAAAACGGTAAAGGCAATTCTCATAATTCTCATCATTACAGTCCTGTTTGTATCGGGGTGCGGCGCCAATCAATCTGCCCAGCAGAGCTCTGGCCAGTCTCAAACTGCAGAATCATCAAATCAACAGACAGCAAGCAATGAGGCATCAACGGAAATAAAAACTATAGGGGTAATACAGCTTGTGGAACATCCTGCTCTGGATGCTGCCAGGGAAGGGTTCATGGATGGCCTAAAGCAGGCTGGTTTTACTGAAGACAAGGTGAAGATAGATGTAAAGAATGCTCAGGGAGATTTTGCTACTGCCCAGAACATAGCAGAGGGATTTAAGGATGAAAATGTAGACTTGATATATGCCATTGCCACTCCGGCAGTACAGGCAGCATATAATGTTACAAAGGACATACCCATCGTCTTTGCCGCAGTTACTGACCCGGTTTCGGCTAAGGTTGTGGAGAGTCTGGATAAACCCAACACCAATGTAACAGGAGTAAGCGATATGACACCGGTGGAAGAGCAGCTTAAGCTTTTAAAGCAGATACTGCCGGATGCGAAGAATGTTGGCATTATGTATAATGCCGGTGAGATAAATTCAGTTGTTCAGGTAGATATGGCTAAAAAGGCTGCCCCTGCCCTTGGGTTAAACCTGGTGGAGGCGACGGTTTCAACCAGCGGGGAGGTTTCTCAGGCTGCCCAGTCACTGGTGGGCAGGGTGGACGCTATATACATTCCAACGGATAATACCATAGCCTCATCCATACAGGCTGTGGCAAAAGTGGCTAATGCCAACAAGATACCCGTGATAGCTTCAGAGGAGGGTATGGTATCGGGTGGAGCCCTCATAACCAAAGGTATAAACTATTATAACCTTGGTGTGGATGCCGGTAAGATTGCTGCAGAGATTTTAAATGGGAAAAAGCCGGCAGACATCCCGGTGATGCTTCCTCAAAATATGGATATTGTTGTTAACAAGACTACTATGGGTATACTGGGTATAAAGTTGCCCGATGACATATTGAAGGAGAGTAAGACGGTAGAATAGAAGATATTATTGTGCTGTAAAGATCTTTATGAAGAATGATAGTGAGCATAAAATGCAACTTTAAAGCGAGTCTATGATACTCTTGATAAGTGACAGGTGTAGCGGGGGCATCTGGCATGGACGCCACTATCATTTGTGAGTAGACTTCTTATACCAGAATCGAATATTATTTAAGAAGGAGATTGGTAGAATGGATAGGACGGTAGGCAAATTTTTGGCTGTATTTCTGCTTATATTTACGCTGGCAGGGTGTACTGCAACTGCAGATACAGCAGCAGGAAAGGAAAAGTTCCGGATAGGGATACTGCAGTGGGTGGAACACCCTGACTTTGAAAACTCAAAACTTGGATTTATTGAGGGGTTAAAGGAGTCAAATCTGGATGAGTCAACAGTGGATGTGGAAGTCTTAAATGCACAGGGTGACGCAGGTACAGCCCGGCAGATAGCCAGTAAGTTTGTGGATGAGAAAAAAGACCTTATATTGGCCATAGGGACTACATCAACTCAGGCGGTATACAATCTTACAAAGGAGATACCCATTGTATTCGCCGCTGTCACAGACCCCGTGAGGGCCGGTGTGGTGAAGGGCCTTAAAGAAACAGGGACAAATGTGACTGGAGTGAGCAATTTTACACCACCTGATGAGATATTTGGGCTTATAGAAGAGCTTTTTCCTGAGGCCATAAATATCGGTGTAATATATAATCCAGGGGAGATAAATTCCTCCGTACAGGTGGAAAAGGCGAAGGAGATATGCAAGAAGGACGGATTAAACCTTGTGGTTGCACCGGTTTCATCTTCGGGAGAGGTACCGCAAGCTGCACAGTCCCTTGTTGGCAGGATAGATGTACTGTATGTACCCACGGATAGTACTGTAGTCTCATCTATGGAAGCAGTTGTAAAAGTTGCCAACTCCAATAAAATACCTACGGTGGGTTCGGGCAAGGGCCAGGTGGATGGCGGGGTACTGGTGGCGAGAGGCGTAGACTATTTTGATATGGGCGTGGAAGCGGGTAAGATGGCGGCTGATATACTTACGAAGGGTAAAAAACCTTCAGAGATACCTGTATTGATGCCTCACGACCTGACTCTTGCAGTAAATGAGGATACAGCGGATATATTGGGGATTAAAATTCCTGATACTCTTAGATAGAGGTGAATCTTATGCAGGGACTTATTTTACTGACAGTTGAGCAGGGCCTGGCCTTTTCGGTCATGGCCCTGGGTGTGTATATTTCCTTCAGGATTTTAAACTATGCAGACCTTTCAGTAGATGGGACCTTCCCATTGGGAGCGGCTACATCGGCCAGCCTTATTTCTGCCGGTGTGGACCCGTATATTGCAACACTGGCGGCACTGTTTGCAGGGATGGCAGCAGGGGCTGTGACGGGGCTTTTAAATACAAAGGCAAAGATATCAGAGCTGCTGTCAGGTATACTCACCATGACGGCACTTTACTCGATAAACTTAAGGATAATGGGTAAATCCAACCTGCCGCTCTTAAATGAAAGACTTATTATAACGGGTGAACCATATAATGCCCTAATGGTCTTTGGTATAATTCTTGTAATTTTAATTGTGCTTTTATATGTATTCTTCCATACAGAGATAGGCATGGCGGTAAGGGCACTGGGCAGCAATCCAAAGATGCTCATATCCCTTGGCATAAACACTGACGGGCTCAAGGTGCTGAGCCTGAGCCTTTCCAATGGGCTTGTAGCCCTCTCTGGCAGCCTTATAGCTCAGTATCAGGGATTTGCCGATGTTGGCATGGGTATCGGGACAATCGTAATTGGCCTGGCCTCAGTGATTATCGGAGAGATGCTCATAGGTGGCAGCGGGATATTGAGGCCTTTAATCTCTGTTGCAGCAGGCAGCATAATATACAGGATGGCTATATCTATGGCCATGAGGGCAGGTATGCCTCCTACAGACCTTAAGCTGGTCACGGCAGTGGGTGTAATACTGATACTTACTCTGCCGCAGTTTAAAGGGATAGCAAGGTTTAAAAGGCCGGTGATTGAGCCGGCAGGTAAAGTACAGAAGGCAGAGAGGTGATACAATGCTGGAGCTTAAGGATATTTACAAGTCGTTTAATAAGGGCACAGTGGATGAGGTGCAGGTATTAAAGGGTATAAACCTGAGGATTGAGGACGGTGACTTTGTCACCTTGGTAGGGAACAACGGTGCGGGCAAGACTACGCTCCTCAACATCATATCTGGTTCTCAATTTCCTGACGAGGGCAGGGTAATTATAGACGGTGTAGATGTCACTACCATGCCGGAGTACAAGAGAGGAAGGATGATAGGCAGGGTGTTCCAGGACCCATTGATGGGCACAGCACCGTCTATGACCATAAATGAGAACATGGCCCTGGCATTAAAACGGGGAAAGAAACTGGGACTTAAGTGGGGCATTTCAAGCAATACCAGGAATATAATAAGGGATAACCTGAAGATACTTTCTCTGGGGCTGGAGGAAAGGGGAAAGGCCAGCGTTGGTCTTTTATCAGGCGGCCAGAGGCAGGCCATTACTCTCCTGATGGCTACCATGGCCAGGCCGAGGTTGCTTTTGTTAGATGAGCATACGGCAGCTCTGGACCCAAGAGCTGCCTCCCTGATATCGGAACTCACAGAGAGGATAGTGGGGGAAACCGGTGTAGCTGCCATAATGGTCACACACAACCTCTCCAGTGCCCTTTCCATGGGCAACAGACTCATAATGATGGAGAATGGTAGGATATCCTTAGATGCAAAGGGCGAAGAAAAAAAGAGGCTGACTCATGAAGAGCTTTTGGCCATGTATGCATAGAAATAGGACCCTTAGAGTAAACGGCATAGAGAAGTTTTAGAAACTCAAGTAAATTCAAGGCTGCCGGCAATCGATTAAAAGCTTATGTTGAAAGCTGTCCTAAGACACAAAAGCCACGAATGACATCATTCGTGGCTTTTGCTTTGCATGAAATTAAAATTTTTTGAAAAGACCATTGACAGATATATTTACATAGTGTAGAATAAAATTAACTTACATAATGTAGATATAAGAAAGGAGATCTTTATGAAAAAACTGCAACGGATATCTGATGCTGAAAAGCAAATAATGGAGTATATATGGGCAGCCGGACGTCCTGTGACAACTTCGGAAATCATTCAACATTTGCCTGAAGGAAAATCATGGAAGCAAAATACTGTGGTCACTTTTTTGACCCGCTTGACAAAAAAAGGCATAATTAAGGCTACCAGGATAGGGAAAGCAAACCATTATGAACCCTGTGTGACAGAACAGGAATACCGAAACTTTGAGACAAAGCAGTTCATAAAGGATGTCCATAAAGGCTCAGTATTAGGCTTTATAACTGCACTATATGACAATGGCGACCTGACAAAGGAAGACATTGAAAACCTTATGAAACGGTTGAAAGAGTAGGTGGACACATGTTGATTAACATTTACAATCAGCTGCTTATCATGATCAATTTTTACCGTCCTATTATGATGATGAAATTATTGAAAGACTAAATGAAATGTATAATCATCTATTTGATGCCAATTGCATATATCAAACTACTAAAGGTTCTGTAACATATCCAGTGTACGATTTGGAAAAGCGTACAAATACCTATTCCCTGAACCGGGAGTGTAAAGCGGTTCGTTTCTTGCAGGATTTGCTGTACGTCTTTAAAGAAAGGTTTTCTGACGTTTGCTTTTGAATAGGTTGTCATGTGAGAGGAGGTCCAGCGTACGGCCACCAAGACTTTATCTGTTCTTGCATGGTGTGGATGTTTGGCAGAATGTGTGTAAACTTCGCAATATTTGTACTTGAAAGTCGACCTAGGCATGGGGCTATTAACAATGGGGTAAAGCCTGTGCATATTTTATAATTACTTTATATATTGCAAATTTGGCAGCGAAATGGAGGAGTAGACTTGAAAAGGAATTAAAACCCTGTCCGTTTGGATTAGAGAGATACAAATGGCACCTTGCAGGTAATTAAATACCTTGGATGCCATTTTTCTGTTATAATGAGAGCAGAGGGAGGTGGGTCTATGGCAAAGATACTGATAGTGGATGATGATAAGAACATCAGGGAGGTATTAAGGTTATACCTTTCCCATGATGGGCATGAACTTTTCTTTGCAGAGGATGGAAGCAGGGCGCTGGACCTTTTTGAAGAGGCCAGGCCGGACCTTGTGATACTGGACGTAATGCTGCCGGTGATAAGCGGTTATGAAGTGGTAAAACTCATAAGGACAAAGAGCGATGTCCCGGTGATAATGCTCACAGCAAGAGATGAAGTGGAGGACCGGATAGAGGGACTGGACAGAGGGGCCGATGATTACGTGATAAAGCCCTTTGACCCCAAGGAGCTGGCCGCAAGGGTCAGGGCACAGCTGCGAAGGAAATCGGAAAAGAGCCATGAGATATTATCCTTAGGGAATACTGTCATTGACATTGATAGAATGACTGTAACTTTAAATGGCAATGTGGTAAACCTTAAACCCAAGGAGACCCAGCTTCTCATATATCTCTTCAGAAATAAAGGCCTGGCCCTGTCCCGCGAGAAAATCCTGGAGGACGTATGGGGGTACGACTATGTAGGGGAAACCCGTACTGTGGACGTCCATGTGAACAGGCTGAGGGAAAAATTCAGGGATGAGGAAAAATACTGGAGGATTAAGACCCTCTGGAGCACCGGCTACAGGCTGGAGTATGAAAGATAGCATATTAAGCCGCCTTTTATATACATATCTCATTCTCTTTATTTCAGTAATCCTCATCCTTTCCTTTGTATTTACCAGATTTATAGACATCGGCTACTACAACATGAAAAGGAATCAATTGCTCCAGGAGGGGAAAAGGATAAGCAGCCTGGTGGAGAGGTACGGGTTTGAAGACCTGGCGGGAAACCAGATGAAAGATGCCTTAAACCTCATAGGGTATGTTACCAATTCCAGTGTCTATGTCTTAAAGATACAAAACTTAGAGGACGTAGGCCCGCAGATGAGCGGAGAATATAGTATGGCTATAGCTGAGGACATCAAAAGGGTGGCTGCAGGGGACGAGGTTGCCAGACGCATAAGTATAGAAAATATAGATACGGATGTGTTTTTTGCTGGCCTCCCCATATACTTGAATGGTAATGTGGAGGGTGCAGTGCTTCTCTTTTCTCCTTTAAACGAACTTGGACAAACCATGGACCGCATGTATATGGCCGCATGGGGTATTGGCCTGGCCTTTATTATGATAGCTTCCATGGTTATATATGCAGTATCAAGGCGTGTGACAGAGCCGATAATACGTATGGCAAATGCAGCAAGGGAAATTGCTGATGGGAAATTTGCTGGGGATATCAACATTCAAAGCAATGATGAAATCGCACTTTTGGCTGATTCTTTCAATTATATGAAGAATCAATTAAAAAAGATCGAAAAGATGAGGCAGGAGCTTATATCCAATATATCCCACGAGCTCAGGACCCCTCTTACCACGATTAGAGGTTTTATACAGGGGATAATGGATGGCATGATAAACCCTGAGGAAGAGAGGCAGTATCTTGAGGTCGCTCTGGAAGAGGTTAACAGGATGACAAAGCTTGTGGGAGACCTTATGGACCTTTCAAAACTGCAGACTGGCAGCATTAAACTCTACAAGTCGGAATTTGATGTAGACTCCCTTGTGAATGAGGTGGTTAAGGGGTTTGATATAGAATGCAGGGAGAGGGGCATATATGTGGCGGCAGAGGTTGGAGAAGGACTCAAGGTGACTGCAGATAGGGACAGGATAAAGCAGGTCCTGGTAAACCTTGTGGGGAATGCTGTGAAGTTTACACCTGATGGCGGCAATATTGTTATATCGGCGCAGCAGGTGGACAACAGGACGGTATTCAAGATTTCAGATACAGGACAGGGAATTTCAGAGGAGGACATCCCATATATATTTGACAGGTTTTACAGGGCCGATAGGACAAAACCCGGCCATGGGCTTGGCCTGGCCATAGCTAAAGAACTCGTTGAGATCCATGGTGGTACCATCAGCGCAGAAAGCAAAGAAGGATACGGCACCACTATAATATTTGACCTGCCATCATGATTTTACACTTTGTTTACATTTTGTTTATAAATTGGAAAAACACCGGTGAGAGAATATAAACGGAGGTGAGAATAAGGGATGATGAGACCAAAACTGTTGATTGCTTTGTCTGTGCTGCTCATATTAGTTATCTCAGGATGTGGCACCAGGACCAGTGATATGCAGAACGTAAAACCAGCATCAGATGGGCAACAGGTCAATTCAGTTTCCGGAACGCAGGAGCCTCAATCTGAGGAAGCGGCAGGGACAGAAAAGGCATCCGGTGAGGAAGTTACCTCAGACAGCCAGAATTCAGCAGCGGAAACGGGAAAACCCGCAGCAGCCCAGACAAATACTAACACTGCCGGCTCTAAGGATACCTCAGCAGAGGTGGTGGTAAAGACAGACACCAGCGTGTCAGACGAGAGAGCCGCAAAGGTCCTTGAAGAGATAGACAGGGAGATGGATAACCTCATCAATGTCCTCAACAACATGGACGATATCTCAGATTCAGATTTAGAATTTTAATGGGAGGTATGTAAGATGAAGAAGATAGTTGCGTTGATATTGACATTGGTTGTAGTATTTGCAGTCAGTGCCGTAGCATTTGCCGATGAACCGGCTGCCACCAAGGGCAATGGTGTAAAGGCAGGCCAGGCCGCTGACAGACTGCAGGAAGCAAGGAGTGTGGCCCAGCAATTTAAACCGCAGTTAGACCGGATAAAGGAAAACAGACAGACCATAAAGTCTCAAGAGCAGGAGATAAGGAAACTTACACAGGAGATAAGGAATAAAATCAGGGAAATGGCTAAAAATGGAAATAGCCCTGATGATGAGACAATTGCAAAGCTCGAAGATATGCTAAGCCAATTAAACAGTCATAAGCAGGAACTTGCAGGTACCCTGGGCAAAATAAGGACAGAGCAGCTCAAAATGATACAGAATAGAAGAGAAAAGAACTGGGATGCCGTAGAAGAAAACCTGAATAATATAATAGAAATCCAGAATACGAGGATTGAAAGCCAAAAGCAGATTATAGAGGACCTGAATGCCGCACTTGAACTGCTCTGACAGCTTAAAATTCTCACCTCTTATAACAACTATGCAGGCAAGGGGTGCATATGCATCCCTTGCCTGCATATCCTTCCTTTTTTGTATTTTCACCATCTTTTTTGCCTACAAAAATTATACACGGGACCATTAGATTATTATACCTGCTTTGAGCGGGCTTTTATGGTATAATCAATATCAGGTGATTGAAATATGGAGAACGGCTTGAAAGAAAAACTTAAGACCATAAATAGCATATTGAGAGAAAAAAGAAACTCTAAACCGCCTAGAAAAGCTATAAGGGAGGCTGTAGAGAGAAACTTAGGAAAAATTATAATGAAAGCTCCAGAAGAAAAGCCGTATTGGATAAGGGACATGCTGGTGGTGGACGGTTCTTTCAATTCCTATGGGTCTACGTTTCCTTATATTATAAACTTCTTTCGGTCGCTTGCCCTCTTTTCATTGGGCAACGAGCGGATATTCTTGAATGACATTTATATACCGCTGTTGGATATGGAAAGCTACCAGGATGGGGACAGCGAGGAGGTGCTCAAGGTTATAAGAGACAGGAAAATGGCGGAGATGGAGATACGGTCTGCCATAGAGGGCGTAAAGAGGTTCAGGCCGTCACTGGTTGTTTTCGATGGTGGATTTTTAAGGTATGAGGATAAGGCAAAGGATGCATTTGACGAATACAGGAAGTTGAGCAGGGAGGCCGGAACTCTAAGCGTGGGTGTGATTGAGGAGATAGGTACCTTTGATATGGCAAGGAAGCTGAGGGACGGGCTGGGATATCCTGTGGAGGATGACAGGGAGCTCTTATTCGGGGTGCTGGAGCCCTGTGAAATCCTCGAGGTTAGGGATGAGATGCAGTTTAAAAGGGGCTTTTATACGGTTTTTGCAAGACCATCTATGCATCCAAACCCTGTGGCCTATGACTTTTTTGAAGAAGATAGAGATAGGGCTTTAGAGGTTGTGAGGTTTTTGATTTCTCTCACCCCGGCAGAGAGCCGTGGTATACCTCTGATACTGGACATAGTAGACGGTGAGGTGAAGATAGGATCTGATGAGGTGGAGGCACTGGTGGACTCCTTTCTGGATAAGGATATAAAAGAGGGACTATTCAGGCCGCAGAGGGATAGGAGGTTTGGCCTATGATGCAGGTAGTTGGCTCTACCACAGAGCAGTTTGTATATGTGGCCTCCAAAGACAGGAGGTTTAATATAAACGAGATACTGGTTATTGAGGATAGGGTTCACGGCGACATAAAGGGAGAGGTGGTGGAGACCACATCCTTCAATAGATACATACCCATGGCCGGCGTGAGGAACGGCTTTGTCGACCGGAATACCCTGGAATTTATGAGACAGGTGGGATTTTCCATAGAGGATGAATCCACCCATGTGGCTAAGGTGCGAATACTGGACATGCTTACATCTCCTGTAGAGGTGGGAAGCAGTGTGAGGCTCCCTGCCTTTGACGAGGTGCGAGAACTCTTGTTAAAGAAAGGGCCGGAGGAGGGGCTTACACTGGGGACTATCCTGGGGACTGAAGAAGTTTCAAAGGGCATGCCCGATGAACTCTGCGATATAGCCTACCTGTTTGAAAAGGGTAAAGGGATACTGCCCCAGAATGGGGTTCCTTTTATATTTGACTACCAGGCCATGAGCGAGTACCCACATATAGGTATATTCGGCGGTTCGGGGTCTGGAAAATCCTTTGGCCTGAGGGTCATCCTGGAGGAGCTTATGAAAAAGAGGGTACCAGCCATTGTCTTTGACCCTCACTTTGAGATGGAGTTTAACAACCCCATGGAGGGGATACCTGATAAATTTAAGGAGGACTTTACGGCTCACTATGAGGTGTTTACCGCAGGCAGGGATATAGGCATAGATTTTACGGAGCTTACACAGGAAGACCTTGTAAATATCCTCAGGGCTTCGGGAGGCTCCATATCGGAGTCTATGGAGAATGCCATTAGGACACTCTATAAGAGGAAAGATACCTTTACAACGTTCAGGGATAGGCTTATAGACCTGAGCGATGCACTGGACCTGGGCAAGGACAGGATATTAAGGATGATGAGGGATGGCGGTATGGCCCCTGAGGAGGTTGCAAGGCTTGCAAGCTACCAGGCTCTTATAGATGCTTACGGAAATGCTGTGCCATATTCAGGTACGGTGAAGGCCATACTCTGGCGTCTTAATAACGTGGCCAGGGAAAATCTGTTTCTGCACAATATAGAACCAATTTTAAAGGCTATTAAAAGCAGAAAGACCTGCGTGATAAGGGGATCGTCATTGTGGGTGCTTACCGTGTTCTCTTCATACCTTATAAAAAACCTCTACAGCAGGAGGAGAAGATATAGGGACAGTGAGTTTTCGGGAGAGGCTGTAGAAAAGTTCCCGCCCTTTGTAGTGGCCACGGATGAAGCTCACAATTTTGCCCCGCGTTCAACCCCATCCCCTTCAAAGGATGTTATAAGGGAAATAGCTCAGGAGGGCAGGAAGTATGGGGTATTTCTTATACTGGCTACGCAGAGACCGGCACTCTTAGACGATACTATTACTGCTCAGCTTAACACCAAGATAATCTTCAGGACAGTAAGGTCAGTGGATATAGCTACCATAAAAGAAGAGACCGACATAAATCCTGATGAGGCAGCCAGGCTTCCTTACTTGGCTTCAGGAACTGCCTTTATATCCTCGGCCATTACCGGTAGGACAACAGCAGTAAGGATAAGGGCTTCAAAAACTGTGAGCCCCCATGCTATAAACCCTTTTGAGGAGCTGGAGAGGGACTATTCTTCAGAAAATGACCGGCTAAAAAAGCTGTTGCTTTCGGAGATGCCTATATATATGGGCAATCTGCGGTCGGTTCTGGAAAGGGTGAATGAGGAGCTGGGCATGACGTATACAAGGGATGAGATTGTAAAGGTGCTGCATGAGTTGGTGGCAGAAGGCCAGGCCAGGCTGGAAAAGACTCCCCTTGGGGAAATGGTCTCGGAGGTGATACAATGAAGTTCCTGTTTTTTACAGATAGCCATATAAGGGGGAATTCTCCTGTCAACAGGAAGGACAACTTTCCTGATACGCTGGAGATGAAGCTTAGCGAGATAAGCGACATGGTAAGACAGGAGGGCATTGATTACGTCCTATGTGGCGGCGACCTTTTTGACAGCCCCATGCCTGCCATACCTGTGGTGACGAGATATATGAATATCCTGAGGAGGATGAACGCCCCAATATATGCGGTGGCCGGCAACCACGATATGTATGGCCATAACCCTGAGACCCTTGCAAGGACCATGATGGGTTTTTTAGATTCCTTAGGGATAATAAACCTGATAAGGCCAGGCCAGAGGATAATGCTGGATAAAGACGGTATAAGGGTACAGCTTACAGGACAGGAGTTTAACTATAACCTGGATGATGGCACGGGAGAGGGCTACATCGTAAGAGAGAAAGATGCCGATGTAGCCATCCATATGGTCCACGGATTTCTCACTGATGTGAGGTTATTTGAAGGGGCCAGGTACACCACTGTTGACAGGGTATCTGGTACAAAGGCAGATATAACACTGGCCGGGCACAACCATGCTGGGTTTAAGGACGTGATAGATGGGAGAAAGTATATCATAAATCCAGGAGGCCTGGCCAGGGTGACAAACCACCTCTCGGAAATACAGAGGATGCCGCAGGTGGTTATTATAGAGCTGTATGGCAATATCTCAATCAGAAAAGAGAGGCTCAGAACGGCAAAAAAAGGCGAGGATGTCCTGGACAGAAGTGTACTGGAGGCCACCCGCTTACACAGGGAGAGACTGGAGGAGTTTGCTAGGGAGATAAGGTCATCGGGCATAAACAGGGCAATAAATATCACAGGTATAATCAATGAGATAGCTAAGAATGAGGACTTGGACAGTGAGGTAAAGGATGAGGCACTCAGGAGGATTGCCATAGCCCAGGAGAATGGGGGGTACTGACAGGTGAAAAAGCTAAGAAATCTTACGATTGAAAATTTCCAGTCCCATGAGCATACATCCATAGACTTTGACGAGAATTTTACCGTAATTGTAGGTGCCTCAGACCAAGGCAAATCAGCTATTATAAGGGCACTCAAATGGGTGCTCTACAACGAACCCCAGGGAGAAGAGTATATAAGGGTTGGAGCAACCAACGTTAGGGTATCGCTTACCCTGGACGATGGTACAATCATCATAAGGGAAAGGGGCAAAAAAAATAGGTATATACTAAGACAGGGCAAAGACGAACGTATCTTTGAGTCATTTGGCAGGGGTGTGCCAGAGGAGATATTAAACGCCCATGGGATGATACCTATAAAGTTAGACGAAGACCATTCGCTGAGACTCTCATTAAGCGAACAGTTAGATGGGCCTTTTCTCCTTTCTGAGAGTAAACCGGTTAAAGCCAAGACCATAGGCTTGTTGAGCGGGGTGAACATAGTAGACCAGGCAATCAGGGATATAACAACCGATATAAGAGAACTCATGAGTGAAGAGAAAAACATAAGAGAAAACATATCCAGAATAAATGATGAGCTGTCTGGGTTTGACGACCTGGACTTGATGGAGAGGGTACTCCCTGATATAAAAAACAAATACAGCGAGGCCACAGCCATTAAATACAGGATAGACTTATTGGATTCATTAAAAGATAAACTGAACGTAAAGAATGAAGAGATAAAGCTGAACATGGAAATAATTAATGCCCTGAGCACTATAACCGTGGCGGGCAGGAAGTTATCTGATGCCGGGATGGAGTTTGACAGATACAATAAGTTAAAGGGATACTATGACAGGCTTCAGCATATAAACAAGCGGGTTTCATCCTTAGCCGATGTATTGGATAGAATGTGCGGCATAGAAAATACCTTTGATAGATTAAAGGATGCCAATCTTTTAAGTGGCAGGCTGAGCAGGCTTAAGGAGCATAAAACGAAGCTTGATATGATAACAGGCAGGCTTAAGGGTTGTGAGGTAAAAATTGATAGGCTCAAAACCTCAGATAAGGCCACTCCAGCTTTGAAAGAAATAGAAGGCATACCATCCAGATTAAAGAGGCTAAAAGAGCTTCATGACAGGCTTTTCAGGATTGAGAGAGATTTGGAAAAGGCCTGCAAAACAGAGGAGGAAAAACGTAATGAAAAGGAAAAATGGATGTCGGCATATGGCCAGCTTCTAAAGAGGATAGGCAGATGCCCGGTATGCGGCAGCGAGATAGACGACCATACGGTCGAAAAGATTATTGAGGAACTCAGATGATAGGGGGAAGATGACAATGGAAAACTATGAACAGGAGATAGCTAAGCTGCAAAAGGCAATAAAAGATGCAGAAAACAAGAGGGTAAAAGCCCAGACAGAGATAGATATGCTTACAAAGCAAAAGGAAGAAATTCTTTCAGAAATCAGGGCACTGGGCGTTAACCCTGAGGAGTTAGAAGAGGAGATTAAAAGGCTGGAGGGAGAGCTAGAGAAAATGTTGAGTGAGATAAACTCCATGATACCATGGGACATATTGGAGGGTTCAAAGTGATAGGGGAACTTGGAGACAAGATATCACGATTGGAGGCCCTGTACAACAGGAGAAAGGGTCAGAAGGAACAGCTTGAAAGCTCGCTTGACAGATACACCGAAAGGTTAAATGAGGTTTTGAAGAAAAGAGGATTATACGAAAACACGAGAAAGCTTCTGGAAATGGCAGCAGAGTATGCAAGGCAACAGGCTAAAGGCGATATTGAGTATGTGGTAACTCAGGCACTGCAGTACGTCTTTGAAAGTGACCTGAAGTTTAAGATTGAACTGGAAGATAACGCCTCCGGGCCTCAGGCGGAATTCTATGTGGAATCCAGGTATGGTGGAGAACAGCTTGTGAGAACCAGGCCACAGGATGCAAGAGGTGGGGGCGTTGTTGATGTAATATCCTTGGCTTTGAGGATTGCAATGATGCAGGGACGCGGAGTTATAATACTTGATGAACCGGCAAAACAGGTTTCTGAGGAGTTTGCCCCAAATGTAGCAAACTTTTTGAAATATTTAGCAGACCAGGGAGACTTTCAGGTGCTCATGGTAAGCCACAACCAGCACCTTGCCCAAGCTGCAGGGAAAAGCTATGTTGTCTCAATAAAGGACGGCATAAGTCGGCTATCAGAGGTCTCATCGTCATGAAGCCTGTTTGCTAAATTTTCTGCCCACGACATTATATCTTCATTTTTAACAAGGACAGCATATTTCCTGGGAGACTGTTCGGAAATGCCGATTAACCCTTCATCCATCATCACATGCAGTACACAGCGAACAAGGTGGGACGGTGATTTTTTATAACCAGACCTGGCCTTGATAATCTCCTCGGTTTTATCTAATAAATCTTTGGCAGCAAAACACTTTTGCTTTTCACTGTCTAACGATGAGATTGCCTTGCATAGCTCCATGACAATTTCATAGGGTACTATGCTTCCATAAGACCTACCATTAACCCGAGACGTTTCAATCTTCAAATTGTGTCCGTCAAAATCCCAGAATGTAGTTTTGACGTTCTTATCGGTATTAAGCTGCATGCAGCCATCGCAGTGGATATCCATCTGCAGTGTTTTATCCACCTCGGCACGTAGTCTCTGGAGCTCTTTCTGCTTTTCATCAATATACTGTATTTTTTTTATGACATTCACAGCCTGTTCTAAATACTTTTTCTCCACGAGATGTTTCAGGCATTTTTGCTCCATGTCCTGTTCGATCTTCGCCATTGAGTTTAGCAATTCATCAAAGCTGGCCATCAATTCTATCAGGTCATTTCTTACTATTTCGTGTTCTTCTTTTGGCATTTTACCCATCTCCGTTGCGCATTTTTTATCAATTGCTACTTATATTCGACATTTATTTGTTAAATCCTTTTTTAAAATAATATATTTTTGATTTAAAAATGATATTGATAGCATCCCTCTAACGGCCTACGTGATTTCTTAACAAAAAATTTACAAACTGGACGACACCTGTCTGTTGATTTATATCCTTATAGGTAGTATACTTAATTTCAGACTGACCGTTCGGTCGAAAAGTTGGGAGGGATAGGAGTGGCAAAAAGATATTTGGTTATAATTGTATCAGTCACTATGGTTTTAACCATTGTGCTTGGAGGGTGCGGTACAACTCGTGATACTTCATCCGTACCAGAAGAGCAGGTGGTCACTGTATCTACCGTTAAGGCTACTACAGGAGATATTTCAGAGTTTAGTAACCTGGTAGGGACACTAAAGCCAAACAAGACGGTAAATGTTATCCCAAAGATGGCGGGAAAGGTTGTACAGGTAAATTTTGACGTTGGTGATCATGTAAAAGCAGGTGATATACTCTTCAAGCTGGATGACATAGATATACAGAACCAGGTGAAGAGTGCCGAGGCTGCTTTGAAGATGGCTGAGGCAAACTATACGTTAAATAAACAGAAATATGAACAGTCAAAGACTGATTTTGCAAGGTATGAGGCGCTTTACAAGGAGGGCGCTATATCGCAGCAGGAGTATGAGCAGATGAAGCTTTCAGTATCGCCTGATATGTTGAAGCTATATGAGGCACAATTGGCGCAGGCACAGGCGAGCTATGATACTGCACTGAGTCAGCTCCAGAATACGATAGTTACATCTCCTATAAATGGTGTTGTGGCCTCCAAGAGTGTAAACGTGGGTGAGATGGCTGCAAATACTATGCCTTCCTTTGTTATTGTGGATAATTCCAGCATGTTTGTGGAGGTCAAGCTGACGGATTCCTTGATAAACAGGGTAAAGCCAGGCGACAGGTTAACTATAAAATTGGGTGATGGTTCAGAGCAGGCGGTAGAAGGTGTTGTTGACACAGTGGCGCCAGCCGCAGAGCAGAGTACAGGTCTTTTTCCCGTAAAGATAAAAATAGACAACAAGGATGGAAGCCTTAAGGCTGGTATGACTGCCACCGTGGTATTGCCCAGTGAAACAAAAAAGGATGTAGTATTGATACCCAAAGAGGCGGTGGTTATCCAGAATACAGTAAGTGTTGTGTTTACCGTAAAGGATGGCAAAGCGGTAAGGAATGTTGTAACCACAGGTATAAGCGACGATAAAAACATAGAGGTTGTATCGGGTATAAAAACAGGCGACGAGGTCATAGTAAAAGGGCAAAACCTGCTGAGCGGTGGAGAAAAGCTTAAGATAGAAAATGGAGGGAGCAACTGATGGGGATTGTTGACTTGTCCATAAAACACCCGGTTACTGTATGGATGTGTATACTGATAGTAATAATCCTGGGTGTCGTTTCGCTTACTATGATCCCTTTAGACCTCCTGCCTAATATCAATCTCCCGATGGCTGCTGTAATCACCAATTACAGCGGTGCAGGTCCGGAAGAAGTCGAGAGCATGGTGACACAGAACTTAGAGAGTGCACTTGCCAGCGTCAACAATGTGGATTCAATCCAGTCCATGTCTCAGGAGGGCACCTCGATAATAATGGTTAGCTTTAATGAGGGGACTAACATGGATGCTGCTACGGCCCAAATGAGAGAGAGGCTGGACATGATCAAGGGTATGCTTCCCAGTGATGTAAGTACGCCGACAGTCATGAAGTTGGACCCCTCCATGATGCCTGTTATGATAATGAGTGTGTCTGGCAACATGGACAGTGTGGCCTTAAAGGATATGGCTGAGAACGATATAAAGCCTGAGCTTGAAAAGGTGGCTGGGGTTGCCAGCGTGACAGTATCAGGTGGAAGGGCCAGACAGATAAATATAGAGCTTAACCAGGACAAGTTAAATGCCCTTGGTCTGTCTGTCAGTCAAATAGTAAGCGCACTGGGGGCACAGAACATGAACCTGCCTGGTGGTACTATAAAGAGCAGCAACCAGGAGATAAGCGTCAGGACTGTGGGTGAGTTTACCTCAATTGAGCAGATAAAGAACACACCTATAATATTGCCTACAGGTGGGGTTGTACTTCTAAAAGACCTGGGAGATGTGAAGGACGGATATGCAGATGTAAGCTCGCTTACATACTTAAATGGCGAGCCGGGGATGGGCTTAATTATACAGAAGGCCTCAGATGCCAATACTGTAATTGTGGCAAGAAATATCAATGAGGCATTAAAGAATATAGAAAAAGATTACCCTGATGTAAAAATAACGAAGATTATTGACAGCTCGGAGTTCATCAATCGTTCTATAGGCAATGTGGAGAAAAACGCAGTTGTTGGTGCTCTACTCGCAGTCCTGATACTTTACCTGTTTTTGAGGAATGTAAGGACCACACTGATTATTGCCATATCCATTCCCGTGTCCGTTGTGGCTGCCTTTGTCATGATGTATTTTTCTGGCATGACATTAAACCTGATATCCCTTGGTGGCCTGGCACTGGGCGTAGGCATGCTGGTGGATAACTCCATAGTGGTGCTTGAGAACGTGTTCAGGTACAGGCAGGAGGGGCATGAGAGGTTTGAGTCGGCAAGTACAGGGACAAAAGAGGTGGGCATGGCTATTACAGGTTCCACATTGACTACTGTAGCAGTATTCCTTCCCATTGTCTTTATGCAGGGAATAGCATCGGAGATATTTAGAGACCTTGCTCTTACCGTCACCTTTTCACTTCTGGCATCTCTTGTCGTGGCCTTGACGGTTGTGCCGATGCTCTCATATCAGCTTATGAGTGCAGAGGCCCGCGAGCCAAGGGTGAAGGGTGTTCTATACAGAATTTCCCACTGGGTCGGTACTGTATTTGACAGTTTAAATACTGGATATGGCAGACTTTTGCGTTTGTCTTTAAGGCACAGGTTGGTTACCCTTCTTATAGGTATAGCCGTGTTTGCTGCATCAATAGTGTCCGTCTCTATGGTAGGTACGGAGCTCATACCTCAGATGGATCAGGGGCAGTTCTCCATCAGTGCTTCACTGCCGAAGGGGACAAATATAGAGACAACCGACAAGGTTATGCAGGATATATACAACAGGATTAAGGATATACCTGAGATAGACGTTACTTATCTCAGCATCGGCTCAGCAGGCACCACAAATCTGGCCATTGGGGGCAGTGCCAATGAGGGGAGTTTTAGTGTCAAGCTAAAGCCATTGAACGAGAGGAAGCGCTCTACCGAGGAGGTGGCAGACGAGGTAAGAAAGAGGCTCTCCTCTATACCCGGTGTAAAGATCAGTGTTGATACGGGTTTGCTCTCCATGGCAGGAAGCAGAGCGGGAAGCATAAGCAATTCAATACTGGGCACTACTGTAGGTGTTGACATCAAGGGTAACGACCTGGATGTATTGAGGCAGCTTAGCGATCAGGTTGCGGAAAAAGTAAAGGGAATACCGGGGACACGGGATGTTCAGACCAGTTTCAGTGAGGGAGAACCAGAATATATTGTGAAGCTTAAAGATGATGTGGCATCCAGCTACGGCCTTACAACCGCCCAGGTGGCGCAGGCCGTGCAGGCATCGGTAAAGGGTACTACAGCTACAAGGTATAAGATGGGCGGACGGGATATAGACGTGGTGGTAAGGATTGCAAGCGGTGAAAGGAACAGCATTGAAGACTTAAAGTCGCTCTATATACAGACACCGGTTGGGGTGCAGGTACCTCTGTCAGCTGTTGCAGATGTATCGATAGGGGTTGGGCCGTCAGAGATTGACAGGCAGGACCAGTCGAGGATAGCTCATGTAACGGCTGCCGTGGTAGGCAGGGACCAGGGAAGTGTGAACAGTGATTTGCAGAGGGTAATAAAGGAGATACCGGTACCCAATGGATATTCGATAGAATTGGGTAGCAGCGCTACCCAGCTTAATGATGCATTCTCAAGCCTCGGCAGGTCACTTATACTGGCTGTAATCTTAGTTTACATGATAATGGCGTCCCAGTTTGAGTCGCTATTGCATCCTTTTACAATCCTTATGTCTGTACCAATATCACTGTCCACAGGTATCCTTGGTCTGGTTGTTACAGGCAAGGCTTTGAGCATACCTGCCTATATAGGGCTTATCATGCTGGCAGGTATAGTGGTTAATAACGGCATAGTCCTGATAGACTATATAAACACCCTCAGGAGAAGAGACGGCATGGAAAGAGATGAAGCTATCATGAAGGGTGGGCCTACAAGGTTAAGGCCTATACTCATGACTACGCTGACAACCATACTTGGCTTAATACCGATGGCACTGGGGATCGGTGAAGGTGCGGAGATGGAACAGCCGCTGGCTATTACGGTCATATTTGGTCTGACATTTTCCACATTAGTCACTTTGATAGTCCTACCTGTAATTTATTCGTACTTTGATAATGCTGAAAGGTATGTTTCAAGGTTGCTGCATAGAAATGAAGCAAAGAATGAGGTTTAAAAAATGCAGAAGGGGATGAGTCTATGAGGGGTTTAAAGGTAGTCTCATTGACAATGAGTGTTATTATGGTTGGGGCCCTCCTCGTACCGGCCAGCGGCCTGGCCGAGGAGGGGAGTGATACAAAGAGCTTCACTCTTGAGGAGGCTATAGACTATGCACTTCAGAATAATGACAGCCTCAAAAATATGGACCTACAGATAGAGATAATGCAAAATCAGTATGACCAGGTGGAGTATCGGCTCAAAAGGCAGTTTGATGTAAAAGATTTAAATGATATACCGGATAGCAAAGCATATAAAATGGGAGTTTCTACTTATGATGCTGATAGACAGGTACTAATAGCCCCTAAAGAGCTTAAGAATGGGATCGATACACTGGAGAATACAAAAAAGCAGCTTGAGGAGGCTATAAAGCTGAGTGTGGAGCAGGCCTACTATAAGGTGCTGGAGGATGAACAGAACCTTGATGTCTTAAACACGAGCCTGGAGCTGGCACAAAAAGCACAGAGTATAGCTAAGGTACAGTTTGATAAGGGGATGATAACAGAGGATCAGCTCCTCCAGGCTGAGATTGGCGTATCCGGTGTTAATATGCAGATAGACCAGGCCAAGGCCACATTAGAGAAGGATATGCTCAATCTAAAGAGGCAGCTTGGTCTTCCATTGAAGTCGGAACTTAAGCTTGAGACAGTGTTCAAGGTACCGGACATATCTGGCATAGATGTGGAAGAAGGCGTGGAGTCTGCCTTGAAAAACCGCATGGAGATTCTTGAAGCAAAAAAGGACCTGGATATAAAGCAGCAAGACTTTGAGTTGATAAAAAAGTATTATTCGGATATTACATTCCAGTACAAGAGCGGGCTTTTAAACCTGAACACAAGCCAGGAAAAATTGAAGTCGGCAGAGCAGGATGTGGAGCTGGATGTAAGGAGTAAATACCTTGACATGAAAAGCGCCTCTTCAGCACTGCCGGTTCTTCAGATGAATGTAGAAAAAGCACAGGAGTCTTTGAGGCTGGCACAGCTCAGGTTTGAAAATGGACTTGGAACAATAGTAGACGTCTTAAATGCCCAGAATACACTACTCCAGAATCAGTTGGACCTTGTAAAGACACAGCATGGTCTAAACCTGGCCAAAATAAACTATGAGGTTGCTACAGGCATTGGTATCCCGTCGCAGTCCCAGACCAGCTCTTCCCAGGTGAATGAAACGGCAAGCAACTCATTAACAGCAAGCCAGACGCAATAATTTAGTGGTGATAGTATGATGAAGGGTGATAAAAGAGAAATAATCATAGAGGCAGCGACGGCAATCTTTGCCAGGGATGGGTTTGACAGAGCTAAGATGGAGGATATATCTATACAGGCCGGTATAGGCAAGGGCACCATCTATGAATATTTTAAAAGCAAAAAAGAGCTGTTTCAGGAGGTCATAAAAAATTCCATCAGTATTTATGTAGGGCTTCTTAAGGACGTTGGGACAGAGGAACAGCCATTTGATAAGAAACTGGCTGACTTTATAAGACTTCACAAGGAATTTCTCGAAAAGAACAGAGACCTTGCCAATTTGCTCATGAAGGATACCAGAGGTATCCCGGATGGGGTAAAAAAGCATTTTTTATATGTAAAAAAAGAAGCTATCAATGCGGCTGTAAACATGATTGATTCTGCCATACAGCATGGTGAGGTACGGGATATAAAAAGGAGGATAGGGGCTCGAATAATACTGGGCATAACCATCTCCCTCGTTACTGCAGGATTTATGGAAGATGAGGACTGGAATGTTGATGATGTCGTGGATATAATCCTTAACGGCATATCAAGGTAAATGTTACAGATATATTACAATTTGGTTAAACTTTGGTTACCTTAGAAGGATTTCTTGGGTTTGTGAAGAACTATATTAATATAAAAATGATTCCAGCCCAATATTGAGTTCCGTGCTATTAATTTTGCATTACAGGAGGGAGAAATGATGAAACAGAACATTAAAAAGGTCGGTGTTTTTATTGCAGTATTTTTAATGATATTCTCAACAGCATATGCTGCACCAATAGGGGTGACAAAAAGCAACCCATTCTCTGACGTACCAGACAATCACTGGGCAATCCAGTATATACTCGATATGTATAACAAGGGCATCATACTTGGATCAATGCAGGGTAATTCCAGGCTTTTTAAGCCGGAAGAGGGTATAAGCAAGCTGGAGGCAGTTACACTTATTGCCAGAATAATGGGATCCAATGACAACGAGACAGCTGTCAATACAGCCTATGACAAATATAAGGCGGTGCTGGATGAGGCTAAGATTCCCAGCTGGGCGTCAAAAGAGGTAGCCTATGCCATGGATAGGGGTGTGGTCACTGAAGGGGATGTAAAAACCTTTATTGACAGTAAAGGAAATCAGGCAAAGCTATTGAGGCATGAGATGGCCATATATATAGTGAGGGCTATGGGCCTTGAAGATACGGCAAAGTCTATAAAGTATCCCACACTGAGTTTTACTGACTTTTTCAACATCCCAGAGGCTTCAAGACCGTATATTAAAGTTGCTGTAGACCAGGGGGTATTTGACAAAAACGGTGACGCCAAGGGGCAGTTTAATCCCTTAAACCAGCTAACACGTGCAGAGGTTGCCAAGATATTCTCACTCTCCTATGATAAGATCAACAAGACGTCGTCGGGGACAACAACTTCCGATACGTCAGTTATGGATGTCACGATCGACAGTGTTATTGAGAGCAGCAATGTAAACTATTTAAGCTATAAGACATCTGACGGTAAGACAGAGATTTTGAACATAGACCCCAATGCTGTGATTACAGTAGATGACAAGACTGCTTCTATATCTGACATCAAAAGCGGTATGTCTGCAAAGATTAAAGTAAAGGGAAGCAATGTAACACAGATAGAGGCGAAATCCCTGGAAAAAAACGTCAGTGGCACAGTGTTTTCTATATTTTATGGCAGTGATCCTATACTGACCCTGGAAGATAAAGATGGAAACAGGGTATCGTACCACTTGACCGGTGCAACAATTAAAAAAGACGGTAAGACAGCCTCAGTCAATGACATTGAACCCAAGGATGTTGTAGAGGCTGTGGCTTCAGGTGACAAGATAATAAGCCTTGATGTCACCAGCGGGGTAAGGCAGTATGAAGGCACATTAAAAGAGGTTAAACTGGATGGCACAAAACTTCTGTTAACTATGGATACTGATGATGGCACAGAAACCTTTGAAATATCTGATGACGCCAGTATAAAGAGGAATAAGCGTTCTGCGGATTGGACCGATCTTAAAAAAGGAGATGACCTTGAGGTTACAGTGGAGGGAGATCTTGTAACTGTCATTAATGCCACCAGTACAGACCGTGATATCAGCGGCAGCATAACGGGGATCTTTATTTCGTCAAGCCCTGAGATAACCATAACCAATGACGAGGGGGATATGACCTATGCCCTGGCAAGTGATGCTGATATAAAGATAGACGGCAGGACGGCTGTCGATGGGATATATAACCTCAGGTTAGGCTATCAGGCAGAGGCTAGTGTGGAGTCCGATGAAATTGTCAAACTTAGTGTCTCCTCAACGAAAGAGAATTCCTTGATTTTTGGTACTATAAAGAGGATCGAAACAAAGTCCAACCTGATTTCAATCTCCGTATACGATGAGACGACAAAGAAGACATCGGATGTGGTGATACTGGTCACTGATGATACCAAGATTTATGACAAGGATGGAGATATTATAAAATTAAGAGACTTAGATGAGGGCGATTCGGTCACTGCAAGAGTACAGGACGAGGGTGGAATACTCAAGGCGATATTTATATCCATCGAATAGAGGAGGGTATACTTCTCTCTTAGGATATATTGGATATGTCAATAGCATCGGAATTATTGGGGATGCTATTGACATGCATATTTTTTATAGGCAGCGAGATTTAACCCCCCTATCCTTTTTTAAAAAATTTTTCACATGTAAAAAGGAAAATTCAATATTATGTAGAATAATAGTATAAAGGAGCGTAGCATAGTGCTAAGCTATAGTTACGGGGGATAGGGTGTATGGAGAAAAGTATTCTGATTGTGGATGACCATGTGGGAATCAGAATACTCATGAGCGAAATCTTCAGGAGAGACGGGTTTGACGTCAAGTGCGCCGGAAATAGGGAAGAAGCAAAATGTATAGCAGAGCAATGCAAGCCGGGGATTGGGATTTTTGATGTAAACCTTGGCGGTTGTAATGGGCTTGACCTGCTAAAAGAGATTAAGAGTAATAATCCGGGGATGGTGCCTATAGTCATATCGGCTTCTGAGTATTTTGATGACCTATGTTTGCCTGCGGGAATCGAGGTCCACTACGTGAAGAAACCGTTTGACATTGGGATGTTAAAGGCAAAGGTGTGTGAGTTGTGCGGATAGTGATATCGAGGAAGAGTATAAGTGGAGCGGATTATGCTGAAGGTTGGGATATCCAGCAGAGATGCGCACTGTGCTGGCAGCTTGATAGAGGGTGCTAAGATACTGGAGCTTTTCAGAGATGTGGCCACAGAACTTGCTCATATGTCATGATGGTGATGGAGGAATTTTTGTTGCAGATGGTAATCTCGAGTTTCTTGCTCCAGTATATACGGGTGATTACATTGAGGCGAGAGGTGAGAGAGATGAGATCGACAGGGTTGGGGTGACCTCCCGCCATATGAAGCTTGAGGCGTACAAGATTATAACTTTAGCAGATATTATGGAATAGCCGTCTGCATGTGATGTGCTTGAGGAGCCTGTACGGGTATGCAGGGCTTCCAGTACCTGTATGGTAAAAAAGTTACAGAGAGACATATAGTGCGTAAATAAAAAAATAGTCGATTAAATCGACTATTTTTTTATTTACTGAGAGGAATTTTAATTTTTATAGAGAATTATTTATTAAAGGGGTGTGATATGTAATGCTTATAAACCCAGAGGTAACGGTTGCCTTCAGATGCCTCGAATGTGGCAGGTTGACCTTTGATAGCACCACGCCATTTAAGCTTGTTAAGGAACATGGCGTCATGTTTCCATGCGAATGCGGCAGGAGTACGGTAACAATAAATATTACGGAGAAGATGCAATATAGTATAACGGTGCCTTGTATTGCCTGCGGCGAATATCATACCTATACATTGGATAAGAGGATATGGCGGGAGCCTTTAAATATACTCACGTGTCCAAAAAGTGGATATAAGGTTTGCTTTCTTGGCAAAGAGCAACCTGTCTTGAGGGCTATAGAAGATTATGATGTAGAACTCGATAAAGCTCTGATGGACCTTAATTTTGACGACTATTTTAAGAACGATGAGGTCATGTATGAGGCTATCAATAAGCTGCATGAGATTGCAGAAAGGGGGAATTTATACTGCACTTGTGGAAATGATAATATTGATGTATTATTAAAACCGGAGGGTATTGAACTGCTATGTAAAAAATGCCATGCCAGGGGTTTTATATATGCTGGGAGCATTAAAGACCTCAGATCTATAGCAAGGCTCAATACAATAGTATTAAATGACCCTATACTCTGTACAAATAAAAGACCGGAGAAAGAAGGAGGTTAACTTAAATCATGTTAGTTTCAGGCATTGAAATTCTTGCAAAAGCCAATATAGACGGTTATGCTGTTGGGGCCTTCAACACAAGCAATCTGGAAATCACACAGGCTATAATTGAATCAGCAGAGGAGCTCAATGCCCCTGTGATTGTTCAGGTGAGCGAAGGTGCATTTAATTATGCGGGTGGTAAAAATATTGCCAATATCGTAAAAACAATGGCTCGGGACGCCAGTGTACCTGTGGCGCTCCATTTAGACCATGGCAGGGATTTTGGCATTCTTATGAGGTCTATCAGATACGGTTTTACATCTATTATGTATGATGGCTCAAAGTATCCATTGCCGGAGAACATAGAAAGGACGAAAAGGATAGTTGATATGGCACGTGCCGTGAACATTTCAGTTGAGGCAGAACTGGGTAAGATTGGTGGAACTGAGGACAACGTCAGCGTGAGCGAGAAGGAGGCAATGTATACCGACCCCGATGAGGCTGTAGAATTTGTGAAGGAGACAGGAGTGGATTACCTTGCCATAGCTATAGGCACAGCTCACGGGCCGTATAAGGGTGTTCCACACCTTGACTTCGAGAGGTTAAAGGAAATAAAATCAAGATTAGGGATGCCCATTGTTTTGCATGGCGCCTCAGGACTATCAGAGGAGGATATAAAAAAGGCTGTTAAGCTTGGTGTCAACAAGATAAACATAGATACAGACATAAGGCAGGCATTTGCTGCGTCTGTGAGGGCATACCTGGATGAGAATAAAGATGTGTATGACCCCAGGAGTATCCTTGGAAACGCAAAGAAAGCAATGAAGGATGTTATAAAGAAAAAAATGATAATGTTTGGCTCCGATAATAGAGCTAAGGAGGGTTAAGTATAATGGAACTGTTTATTGATACCGCCAACTTAGACGAGATAAGAAAGGCTGCTGAGATGGGTATTATAACAGGTGTTACTACCAACCCAACCCTGGTAGCAAAAGAAGGAAAAAGGGACTTAAAAGACCTGATTGCGGAGATAGCTTCTATTGTAAATGGCCCGATAAGTGCAGAGGTGATAAGCACTGACAGCGAAGGGATGGTAAGGGAAGGCAGAGAGCTTTCAAAGATCCACCCCAATATTGTTGTAAAAATACCCATGACGGAAGAGGGTTTAAGGGCTGTAAAGGTATTATCTTCGGAAGGAATAAAGACAAACATGACGTTGATTTTTTCGGCCAATCAGGCACTTCTTGCTGCCCGGGTAGGCGCAACTTATGCCAGCCCGTTTGTAGGAAGACTTGACGATATAGGCTTTGATGGCATGAAGTTGGTCTCAGATATTATGGAGATATATAATATTTATGGGATTGAGACCAAGGTCATAGCAGCCAGTATAAGACATCCTCTGCATGTGACTCAGGCGGCGCTGGCAGGTGCAGATATCGCTACAGTGCCTTATAAAGTGCTGATGCAGATGGTTAAACATCCTCTGACAGATGCCGGACTGGAAAAGTTCTTGAATGACTATAGGTCGGTCAAAGAATAACACTGGATAGCGGAACAGTCAGTGTGGTTTGGCTTTAAACGGCAGTGACTGTGCAATTAGCTTGATATTTGTGTTATAATATATGTTGTGTATGGAGGCAAAAATGCCAAAAGTTGATATTGAATTGGGTACAAAACTGAGGAGTCTGAGAAAAGATAAACATATGAGCATAGAACAACTGGCTGAGAAAGCTGGCCTTTCCATAGGCCTTATATCGCAGATAGAAAGAAATCTCAACAGCCCAACTGTTTCAACCCTTTATAAGATAGCTCAGGCCCTGGATACCCACATAGGTTATTTCTTTGATGATGATAAACAAGGTGCCGTGGTCAGAAAAGATGAGAGAAGGGTTATTAAGCTGCCAAAGTCCAACCGTACATATGAGATGCTTTCACCTGATATGAAGAGAAAGATGGAATTTCTTTTAGTGCGCATTCAGCCCGGCGAATGTGACAATACAGAACAGTTGTCCCACCAGGGTGAAGAGTGTGGTTTGGTGTTAAGTGGGCGGATGATGGTAAAATGGGGTGATATGGAATATATATTAGAGGAAGGAGATAGTATCTATTTTGACAGCAGTGTACCTCACAGGTACTTTAATATAGGTGACACTGAGTGCATTTCTGTGTGGGCGATGACTCCACCCAGTTTTTAACTTGTTCAGGGCGGTTGATATTACTCACCGCCCGACTTATATGTATCCTTTGTGTACCGTTCTTTGTTGTCCATCTCATATTTGCGTTTCTCTGTGTGACGCAATAACAATTCAATAAATCATTATGTTGTATTATACGATCCGATATAAATGGGGGACTTCTTTTTATTTATTAAATCCGTAATAGCACTTAATAGATGCTAGGTTATTTATAAAAGCGAACGTTTTATGGGGTGGCATGTCCACGAATGTATATATTATACCAGTTATGTATATATTTTTGTGCTATTGGGAATAAGTTATAATAGATAGCTTTTGTGGAGGTGTGTGATGATATCTGAAGACTTGAGCAAGAAAACCCTTGTAGAACTGCGCCAGATGGCAAAAGATGCAGGGGTAAAAAGTGTTACGAAATACAAAAAAGATGAACTCATTGAACAGATCTTAAAGTCAGCTTCTGTTTATAAAGAAATCAATTCTGCCAGTCCCATTGATCTTAATGAAGCAGAAATTAAAGAAGAAGAGGTAAGTAATATGATTGAAACACAAGACACTCAACGTGAAAAGACAGAAGAGAATGAATTTGAGTTTCATGGCAAGACCGATTTTGAAAAAGCCGTTGGAGAGGGTATACTGGACACCATGCCCGATGGCTACGGCTTTCTGAGAGCGGAGAATTATCTTCAAGGTCCTAATGACATATATATCTCCCAATCCCAGATAAGGAGATTTAATTTAAAAGAAGGAGACAAGGTTTCAGGAATTATCAGGCTTCCCCGAGAGGGTGAGAAATATGCGGCGATGCTGTACGTAAAGTCTGTAAACGACTGTAATCCTGAAGAAGCAAGAATGCGAAAGTCTTTTGACGATCTGACGCCTATCTATCCCGAAGAAAGGATTAAGCTGGAGATTCACCCTAAGGACCTTTCTACACGCCTCATTGATCTGATTGCGCCTATTGGTAAAGGTCAAAGAGGCATGATAGTGTCTCCACCTAAAGCTGGTAAAACCACTCTTCTTAAAAAAATTGCCAACTCTATTGCTACCAACCACCCTGAATGTTATCTTATAGTCCTTCTAATTGATGAGAGACCTGAAGAGGTTACAGATATGGAGCGCTCCATTAAGGGTGAGGTTGTGTATTCTACCTTTGATGAACTTCCAGAGCACCACACAAAGGTGGCTGAGATGGTTTTAGAAAGGGCAAAAAGACTTGTTGAACATAAAAAGGATGTAGTTATATTACTGGACAGCATCACAAGGCTTGCTAGGGCGTATAACCTGGTGACGCCTCCATCAGGCAGGACTTTATCGGGTGGAATTGATCCATCGGCCCTGCATCCGCCAAAAAGATTTTTTGGTGCTGCAAGAAATATAGAAGAAGGGGGCAGTCTCACTATAATAGCAACAGCATTGATTGAGACAGGCAGTCGTATGGATGACGTTATTTTTGAGGAGTTTAAAGGAACAGGCAATATGGAGATACACCTGGACAGAAAACTTTCTGAAATGCGGATATTCCCAGCCATAGATATATATAAGTCGGGTACAAGAAAGGAAGAACTTTTGCTTACCAAAGACGAATTGGATGCTGTATACTATATTAGAAGGGCTTTGAATACATCCTCTACCGCTGAGGTTACAGAGACCCTTATAAATATGCTTTTGAATACAAAGACCAATGATGAGTTTATAAGTGGTTTAAAAAACGTAGTAGTTACTAAGTAGGAGGTTGTTAGAGATTATGAAGAGAGTATTATCTGGGGTGCAGCCGACAGGGGATATCCATATAGGTAATTATGTGGGGGCTATGATGCACTTTGTTGAGTTACAGCAGGATCATGAGTGTTATTTCTGCATAGTGGACCTGCATGCCCTTACGGTGCCGCAGGACCCCGAGGAGTTGAGGAACAAGACCTATGAGCTGGCAGGGATATACCTGGCCATAGGACTTGACCCAGAAAAATCAACGATATTTGTGCAGTCTCAGGTAAGTGCCCATGCGGAACTGGCATGGCTGCTATCCTGTATGGCATATTTTGGTGAACTTTCCCGGATGACCCAATTTAAGGATAAGAGCAAAGGCAAGGAAAATGTTTCTGTAGGGCTCTTCACATATCCTGTATTGATGGCGGCAGATATCTTACTTTATCAAGCAGACTATGTGCCTGTAGGCAATGACCAGAAACAGCACTTGGAGCTTACAAGAGACCTGGCTGAGAGGTTTAACAACAGGTTTGGGGAGACATTTGTATTGCCTGAGCCACTGATTGCTGATGTAGGAGCAAGGATAATGTCTCTTACAGATCCCACAAAGAAGATGAGCAAGAGTGATGCGGATGAGAATGGCAGGATAAATCTTCTGGATAGTCCCGACGTGGTTAAGAAAAAGATTATGAGGGCTATTACTGATTCAGAATCTGTTATAAGGTACGACCCGGAGAACAAGCCTGGGGTGAGCAACCTTTTAAGCCTTTACAGCGTGATGAGCGGTCTTTCAATACCGGACTTAGAAAAAAAATATGAGGGTTGCGGTTATGGGATCCTGAAAAAGGATCTGGTTGATGTGGTAAACGAAAAACTCAAGGCCATTCAGGACATGTATTATGGATTTTCCAGGGGGGAGCTTGAGATGATACTACGAAAGGGCAGGGAAAAGGCTGAAGCGGTTGCTGAAAAGACTTTACATGATGTAAAGAGCAAAATGGGGCTCGTTATGTTTTAAATTTTTAAGTGTGGCTTGAATGTTATGTCCGTGCCTAACCTGGGGTATTTTAGTTTGTGTATGAGCAAGCATTGATGGGTTTGTGATTATGATTTGACAGAGGTTGCAGTAGAATAATAGTTATGGTATAATTATGTGGTCAAAGTAGAGTTTAAGCGAGGTGATATAGATGAAGGAAGGGATCCATCCAAAATATTATGAAGATGCAGTAGTTAAGTGTGCTTGTGGGAACACGTTTGTTACCGGTTCTACAAAAAAAGAGATCCATGTGGAGATATGTTCTAAGTGTCATCCTTTATATACTGGCCAACAGAAGCTTATAGATACTGGCGGGAGGATAGACAGGTTTAACAAGAGATATGGCATAGGTAAGAAGAATGATGAGCCTAAAGAATAGGAGAGGTTAGTATTGGTCTAACCTCTTTGTTCATAAAAAGAGGAGATATATATGAAGAAGACGTTGATTGGCGGCCAGGCCGTCATAGAAGGTGTCATGATGCGCGGCAGGAGTAATGTGGCCATTGCTGTCCGCAGCAAAGATGGCATCAATCTGGCCTGTAAAAAGGTGAGCCCTTTTACAGATAAATACCCTGTTTTTAAACTTCCTATTCTAAGGGGTATGGTATCTCTTGTGGAGTCGCTTGTAATAGGTGTTAATGCTATAAACTATTCTGCTGAGATATCTGGCCAGCTTGTGGAGGAAGAACCCTCAAAATTTGACAGAACCCTTGAAAAGATTTTCGGAGATAGACTTAACAATGTGCTGTTGGCCTTTTCGCTGATTATATCTTTGGGCTTTGCGGTTTTGCTGTTCTTTATCCTTCCTACATGGTCTGCCAACCTTATTAAAAGGTTTACGAATTCTGGATTTTTATTAAATATTATAGAAGGTGTAATCAGGGTAGCTATATTTCTGATCTATCTTATTGCTATATCAGGTATGAAAGATATAAGAAGGGTATTTGAGTATCATGGCGCCGAACATAAGACCATACATTGTTATGAGCATGAGGAAAAGCTTACTCCGGAAAATGCCCGCAAGTATAGCACTCTGCATCCCCGGTGTGGTACAAATTTCCTCTTTCTGGTCATGGTGGTAAGCATCCTGCTTTTTTCAATCTTTAGCTGGCCTGGATTCTGGATGAGGGTGATTTTGAGGATTGTTCTTCTTCCTCTTGTAGCTGGCATATCCTATGAGCTTATAAGATGGGCTGGCAAGAGCGAGAGCAGGCTTGCCAGGGCTATAGCCTATCCGGGAATGATGCTTCAAAAGCTTACCACAAGGGAACCTGATGATTTGCAGTTAGAGGTTGCCATAGCCTCATTGAGGTCCATACTGGAGGTAGAGGGAGACAATGACATTATTCCGTGAGGCCTTAAAGGAAGGGACTGCTACGTTGGAAATGGCTGGCATATATACTGCCAGACTGGATGCAGAGTTGCTCTTATCGTATGCCTGTAAGATAAATAGAGCTAAACTTCTCGCAAGGTTAAACGACGAGGTGCCTGATGATAAGCTAAATTTTTTTTATAGTTATATAGAAAAAAGGGCTTCAAGATACCCTCTATGCTATATTACAGGCCACAAGGAGTTTATGGGGCTTGACTTTATTATCCGTGAGGGCGTGCTGATACCAAGACCAGAGACGGAGCTGCTGGTAGAAACTGTAATAAATATGCTGCCAGAGGATGCTGCGGTTATAGATTTATGTACGGGCTCAGGGGTAATAGCAATTTCTCTGGCCCATTATTTATATGACGCAACCATTTATGCCGTGGATATTTCAAAAACTGCATGCAAAATAGCTAAAGAAAATGCCTCAAAGCTAAGAGTTAACAACAGGGTCAGAATTCTAAATGGTGATTTGTTTGAGCCATTACCTGTCAATCTGAAGGTGGATGCAGTGGTATCCAATCCGCCATATATCAAAACCGGAGAGGTTGCAAGCCTTATGCCTGAAATATCCTATGAGCCAATTGAGGCATTGGATGGCGGAGAAAGTGGACTGGAGTTTTATAATAAGATTGTTGAAGGTGCAGTGGCTTTCTTGAAAGACAATGGTGTTCTTGCACTGGAGATAGGTTGTGATGAGGCCGACGATGTCGTGCAATTGATGAAGAGTGAGTATAGAAATATAGAGGTCTTAAAAGACATGGCTGGGATGGATAGGGTAGTGGTGGGGAGGCTTAGAAATTGAAATTTTTATTTGAACTTATGATGAGTTTTTTTAAGATAGGGGCCTTTACACTAGGCGGGGGATACGCCATGGTGCCCCTTATTCAGGAAGAGGTTGTGGAAAAAAAAGGCTGGATTGATGAAAGCGAGTTTCTCAACATTATAGCTATAGCCCAGTCTGCACCGGGCCCGATTGCCATTAATACGGCTGTCTTTACCGGTTACAGACTCAAAGGGATATCTGGAGCTGTATTTGCTACACTGGGTGCGGTTTTGCCGTCGTTCTTAATTATTTTGATAGTGGCCACTTTTTTCTTATCTGTTAAAGATTCAGCGGTTGTAAAGAGGGCCTTTATGGGGATAAGACCAGCAGTGGTGGCCTTGATAGTGTATTCTGTGGTGAGACTTGTTAAATCTAATGACGTGAAGGGATACGCCTTTATTATCCCCCTTCTTGCATGTCTTGGAATAGTTCTTTTTAATCTTCATCCAATTCTTATAATTGTGTTGGCAGCTATAAGTGGCATAATTAAAACAATAGTCAGAGGGGAGGATATGGGAGAGTGATTCTTTTAAGACTTTTTTATTCATTTTTCAAGATAGGTGCATTCAGCTTTGGAGGTGGTTATGCGGTCCTGGCCTTCATCCAAAAAGAAATAGTAAACCTGAATCACTGGCTTTTACCATCGGAATTTGTAGATGTGGTGGCCATATCCCAGATTACTCCCGGACCAATAGCTATCAATGCTGCTACATTTGTCGGATACAAGGTTGCAGGATATCCTGGCTCAGCAGTGGCAACCCTTGGTGTGACACTTCCATCTTTTTTGATTATAATTGTCATAGCACGGTTTTTTATCAGGTTTCAGGAAAATCACTATGTGAAAGCTGCCTTTGATTTTATAAGGCCGGCAACCATAGGACTTATAGCTGCTGCTGCTGTTACTACCGCACAGGCATCCATAGTAGATATAAAGAGTGCCCTTATAGGTATATTTATATTCATTCTTCTATACTATATGAAGTTGGACACTATTTTAGCCATTGCTTTATCTGCCATACTTGGACTTTTGCTCTACCGTTGATAAATGGATACAAGGGGACGATTTTCTGTCTATTGATTACAGTTAAGACCCGGTTATTACCGGGTCTTAACTGTATATAGGCTATCTACTTTAATAATTGCCAAATCAATATTATTTATAGTTTTTAAGTGACCATCTCACTAATTTAACATTTCTTGGTTGTCAAGCCATAGTATGAAGATTGTCCTTTCATTGTCGAAGTTTATCATCCCATCAAATAGGCTTTTTGTGGTTTTTTTGATGACTTGCTGTCCATATACCCGAAGTTATAAGAACGGGGCAATTTATGCACGGTTATGTTAAATATGGGAAAATTTTAATGTAATATAATATATATTAACTGTGAAACTTTTATGCAAATAGTTTTTATTACATCTGATTAATTTTTATACGGATCATGAATATCCAGCGGCTAAACAGGTAAGATTTATGAATAAATATATGTGATTTATGGATAAAATGAAAGCTATATAGAAGTAAATAAGTATAATTAAATAAAATTAAGAATGGCAGCGATAAATTCGATATTACAGCTAAATTTGCCTATTGAAATTGACATACAATATTTGCCGGATATGTACATACAATGTATAATACTGACGTAAAGGAAGGCAAGGAGGGATATGATGCCCATAGAAATAAATTCAGAGATAGGTAGGTTAAGAAGGGTTCTACTGCATAGGCCGAATGGAGAACTGGAAAATCTTATCCCAGAATATCTGGGCCGGTTGCTTTTTGATGATATACCGTATCTTGTTATAGCCCAGAAAGAGCATGATACGTTTGCCTCCATCCTAAAGGACAACGGTGCTGAGGTGGTGTATCTTGAGGATTTAGCAGCCGATGTGCTTGATGATGATGCAATAAGAGAGAAATTTTTAGATGAGTTTTTTGAGGAGAGTGGAATAACATCTAAAGGCCTTAAAGAGTCTTTGAAGACATATTTTGAAAATATGTCTCCTAAAGAAGCTGTTCTAAAACTGATGTCAGGTATAAGGAGAGATGAGATAAAAATAAAGAATTACACACTAGCAGATATAATAGATGATGATTATCCGTTCTATATTGATCCTATGCCAAACCTGTATTTTACAAGGGATCCTGCAGCATGTATAGGTAATGGCCTTACCATAAACAGGATGGCTACAGCAGCGAGAAAAAGAGAAAGTCTCTTCATAAAGTATATATATGAAAATCATCCTATGTTTAAGGAAAATGGTTTGAAGCTCTGGTATGACAGGTCACAGCCATTCAGTATTGAGGGTGGGGATGAACTTGTCTTGAACGATAAAATAGTAGCCATAGGATGCAGTGAAAGGACAAGCCCACAGGCAATTGAACTTACAGCGCGTAATCTTTTCAGAGACAGCTATTTTGAAAAGGTATTGGTATTTGAACTGCCAAAGTCCAGAGCTTTTATGCACCTTGATACTGTATTTACAATGGTTGACTATGATAAGTTTACAATACATCCAGGTGTTGAAGGGCCACTTAGTATATATGAAATATCTAAGTACAGTGAAGATGAAATATATATTGAGCACAAGACACTCCCTTTAGATGAGATACTTAAAGAAGCCCTTGGATTGCCGTCCGTCAGGTTAATAAAGTGTGGTAATGGAGACGTAATAGCATCTGGTAGGGAGCAGTGGAACGATGGTTCTAATACGCTTGCCATAGCGCCTGGTGTGGTTGTTACTTATGATAGGAACTATATAACCAATGAAGCATTGAAAGAAAATGGTGTAAAGGTGATAGCGATTCCAAGCTCCGAACTTTCCAGAGGTCGTGGAGGTCCAAGATGCATGAGTATGCCATTATATAGAGAACCTGTTTTATGGTAGGGAGCAATGGCGTCTTATAAAGATTTGTTGAAACATCCGCATCATATTTGTGCACCTGTTCCTTTGTTATCCATTTTTTAATTTTATACGCATCTGATGGTTTATGACATAATGATATGTACCTGTTTTGATTTAAATAAACCAATAACTAATTTATGAAGGAGGAGTTACTAATGCCTGTAAACATGAAAGGCAAGTCACTTTTAACTGTTGAACAACTTACACAAGAGGAGATGGAATATCTTTTAGACCTTGCATCAACATTAAAGGCCAAAAAAAAGGCCGGCATAAAAGGCAATCTTCTTGAAGGTAAGAATATAGCGCTATTGTTTGAGAAGCCATCTACGAGAACAAGATGTGCGTTTACTGTGGCATGTGTGGATGAGGGTGCGCATCCTGAGTACCTGGGGAAGGATGATATCCAGTTGGGTAAGAAAGAAACTGTTGCAGATACTGCAAGGGTGCTTGGCAGGATGTTTGATGGTATAGAATTTAGGGGATTTAAACAGGAGACTGTGGAACAACTTGCAAAGTATGCCGGGGTTCCTGTTTGGAATGGCCTTACTGACTATTCTCATCCAACACAAATACTGGCAGACTTTCTCACGATAAAAGAACATTTTGGTTATCTCAAGGGGATTAAATTAACATATATGGGTGATGCAAGAAATAATATGGGTAATTCGCTTATGATGGGATGTGCCGTTATGGGTATGCACTTTGTGGCAGGGGCTCCAAAGGCACTCTGGCCTGAAGATTCTGTTGTAGCTAAGGCAAAAGAGATAGCCAAAAAGACAGGAGCGATAATAGAATTTACAGAAAGCCCCAGAGAGGCTGTAAAAAGTTCAGATGTCGTGTATACTGATGTTTGGGCATCCATGGGAGAAGAATCAAAGCTTCAGGAAAGGATAAACCTTCTAAAACCATACCAGGTCAACATGGATCTTATCAGAGCAACAGAAAAAGAAGATGTGATATTCCTCCATTGCCTTCCTGCTTTTCATAATAATGATACCGAAATATCGGAAAATGTTGGTGAGATGGAGGTGACTGACGAGGTATTTGAAAGCAAGTATTCAAAGGTGTTTGATGAGGCAGAAAACAGGATGCATACCATAAAGGCGATAATGGTTGCTACTCTTGCTTAACTCAAAATGGAGTAGCTGAGATGTTACGGTATATGTGATATGGGTAAGTGTAGGAGATTAAAAGAGAGGTATTAGGCAGGGTTGTTGCTGTGATGATGTCTGTATATGCAGTTTATGCTGTCAGCATGTACTATCCTGGACTTTCCACATGTAGTATATGCTGCGGGAATAATACCGTATTCATATTGTTAAAAAGGATAAGGGACAAAGGCCAACCGCCGGTAGATTGATACTTTTGGTATTAATCATGATTTTTCAGGTTGTCATATGGAGAATAGTGCCATAATGAGGTGATATAGCAATGTCCAGAATAGTTGTTGCACTGGGTGGCAATGCCCTTCAGTCAAACCCAAAAGATGTGTCAGCAGAAAGTCAGCTTGCATCCTGCAGATTAACTGCAAAGGCCATAGTCAGTCTTGTAAAAGAAGGTCATGAGGTAATAGTTGCTCATGGAAATGGTCCCCAGGTGGGTCAGATAGTCTCAACATATGAGACTGCTTCGAAGACTGCAGGAGGCTATGTTATGCCTCTACCAGAGTGTGGAAGCATGAGTCAGGGGTATATAGGGTACCACCTGCAGCAATCTATAGGTGATGCTCTGAGGAAAGAAGGGATAAACCGTTCGGTTGCCACAGTCATTACACAGGTTGTTGTAGATAGAGATGACCCTGCATTTCAGAATCCAAGTAAGCCAATAGGTTCTTTTTTTACAAAGGAAGAGGCTTATAAACTGGTGGCTATGGAGAATGGCTATGTAATGAAAGAGGACGCCGGCAGGGGCTACAGAAGAGTGGTACCATCCCCCATGCCGAAGAGAATTGTAGAGGAGAATATAGTAAGAACTTTGGCAGAGGCAGGGCATATAGTAATATCCTGTGGGGGAGGAGGGGTGCCGGTTATAGAAGATGAAGACGGGCTAAAGGGGGTAGCCGCTGTAATAGATAAAGACCTGGCCTCTGAGAAACTGGCAGAGATAATGGATGCAGATGTTCTATTGATACTTACTGCAGTTGAAAAAGTTGCTATAAATTACAATAGGCCTGGCCAGAAAGATTTAGATACCCTGACTGCAGAGGAGGCGGAAGGATATATGAGAGAGGGACACTTTGCCCCGGGCTCCATGCTTCCAAAGGTACAGGCTGCTGTGATGTTTGCAAGGTCCGGGCCGGGCCGCAAAGCCATAATAACATCCCTTGAAAAAGCAGAGGATGCCATTCAAGGCAAAACGGGCACAGTTGTTACAAATTAGTCTTGAGCAGGGTTGCACGCCCTGCTTTTTTATGACTGTGTTCTGCGAGGATTGTTTATTTATACTTTTTCACTTTACTTAAAAAAAGATTTATTATAGAATGTTAAAAAAAGGTACTGAATGTACATAATTAATAAGGGGCAGCAGGTTGTCTGCATGTCTTGTGCACAACGGACAGACAACTGAATATTGATGTAAAATATATAGAGTGTCTGTACTGTCGTTGTTATTATTGGATGCAGTATATGGACTATTATAAAATAGACTGGAGTGATATGAGTGGATGAGATAAAGAAAAGTATAGATGATTGCATTGATGGGCTAAGAGATGAGCTTACAAGCCTTTCTACTTTTATACACGATAACCCTGAATTGGGTAATCAGGAATACAAAGCAGCGGCGATCCTCTGCGATACGCTGGAGAAATATGGATTTAGTGTGGAAAGAGGATATCTTGGGATAGAGACAGCATTTAAGGCAGATTATGGCAGGAGGGATGAGGTGAGTGTGGCAATAATGGCAGAGTATGATGCATTGCCAGGCCTTGGCCACGGGTGCGGGCACAACCTCATCTGTGCAGCAGCAGTGGGTGCGGCCATAGCACTAAAACCTGTTGCTGACATGTTTGGTGGTCTTGTGACGGTGTTTGGTACCCCGGCAGAGGAGACCAATGGTGCCAAGGTACCAATGGCTGCGGCCGGTGTTTTTGACCCGTATGATATTGCAATAATGGCTCATCCATCGGATAAATACTGTGTTTATTCGTCATCCCTGGCTATGGACGCTTTACAGTTTGAATATTTTGGTAAAGCTGCCCATGCGGCCTCTGCTCCCCATGAGGGGATAAATGCCCTGGATGCTGTTTTACAGCTCTTTAACGGAGTAAATGCATTGAGGCAACAGATGGAAGATGGTTCAAGGGTACATGGAATCATAACTGATGGTGGAAAAGCGCCAAACATAATACCTGACCATGCTGAGGCACGTTTTTATGTCAGGGCAAAGACCAGGATGAAACTGGATATCTTGAGGGAAAAGGTGATAAGATGTGCCAGAGGAGCTGAGATGGCTACTGGGTCGAGGCTTGAGATTTCCAACTTTGAGTTTTCTTTTGATGACATGGTTACCAACCGCCATTTAGCAGAAACGTGTAAGGAAAACCTAAAGAGGCTCGGGGTACATGAACTTTCAGAGAATGATGAGAGTATGGGATCTACGGACATGGGCAATGTATCCCATAGGGTGCCTTCAATGCATTTATACTTCAGGATAGTTGAACCTGGCACACCTGGACACAGTATTGAGATGTGTAATGCGTCGGGGTCGGAAGAGGGGATAAATGCCATGATGATTGCAGCTAAAGCGCTGGCTATGACTGCAACTGATGTGATGAGGGATGAGGAACTCAGAAAGAGGATAAGAGACGAATTTACTAAAAACTTAAAATAAGCAGCACATGCTGCTTATTTTAAGTTTTTAGTGTATAATGTAATTAAAATACTTATTTTTAAGGAGTGTTTACATATGTTAAGGTTATATGAGGTTATAGATAAGGTAAAACCCCTTGATGATGAGGCAATGAAACTGGCGCAGGAGAGGTTAGACAGCCTTACAAAGCCACAGGGTAGCCTTGGGAGGCTTGAGGAGGTGGCTATCAGGATAGCCGGTATAACGGGCAAATATATACCGGATGTACCCAGAAAGCTCTCTATACTCATGGCTGCAGACCACGGGGTAGTTGAGGAGGGTGTGAGTGCCTTTCCCCAGAATGTGACCGTGGAGATGGTTGAGAACTTTGTAAATGGTGGAGCAGCTATGAATGTGCTCTCAAGGCATGTAAGGTCTGACCTGTGGGTTGTGGATATTGGTGTTAAGGGTGACATTCCAGATAAAAGAGGAATAATAGATAAAAAAATAGCAAGAGGTACTTCTAATATGACTAAAGGCCAGGCCATGGACAGGGATGAGGCTATAAAGGCCATTGAAGTAGGGATATCTATGGTCGAGCAGGCTAAAGCCATGGGTTATGGGCTCATAGGTACAGGAGAAATGGGCATAGGGAATACTACTGCCAGTGCTGCTGTTGTCTGTGCTTTTTCTGGTATCAGCCCGCAGGATGTGGTTGGCAGGGGTACAGGCATAGATGACGAGGGTCTTAAAAGAAAGGTCAGGGCCATAGAAAAAGCACTGGAGGTGAACAGGCCCGACCCTGCCGACCCTGTTGATGTGCTGTCGAAGGTTGGAGGTCTGGAGATTGCCGGCCTGGCCGGTGTTTTCTTGGGATGCGCAGCAATGAGGATTCCTGTGCTCATTGATGGCTTTATATCTGGGGCAGCGGCACTGGTTGCCTATAAACTCAAGCCTCTTGCAGGGGAGTATATGATAGCATCACACCTGTCCATGGAGAGGGGCCACAGGGTAGAGTTGGATATGATGGGATTAAAGCCTCTTTTGAATCTTGATATGAGGCTGGGTGAGGGTACAGGAGCTGCTCTGGCTATGGGGATTGTGGATGTGTCTATAAAGATAATTAGAGAGATGGCCACATTTGAAGAGGCTGGGGTATCGCAAAAGGAGTGATCCTATGAATATAAAGCCCAGAAGACTGAGAGAGGGAAGCAGGATAGGAGTTGTAGCTCCGGCTGGGCCCGTAAAGGAAACAGACATAAAAAATGGCATATCGTTTCTGGAGAGTCTCGGCTTTAAAGCGGTTGTAGGAGAAAGCGCAATGTCAGAACCCATAAGGTATCTTGCCGCCCATGATGAACTTCGTGCATGGGATATTGACAGAATGTTTGAAGATAAGACAATAGATGGTATAATAGCAGTGAGGGGAGGATACGGTTCTACCCGGATACTCAGGATGATAGACTATGAGAAAATTGAGGAGAACCCCAAACCGTTTATTGGCTATAGTGACATTACGGCACTTTTGACTGCTATATATAATATCACAGGGCTTGTTACATTTCACGGGCCAAACCTCACCTCAGATATAAATGATTATTCTTTGTGGTATTTTAAGGCCCAGCTTATGGATGGAGAGCCGGCAGGGGTGGTTGAAATACCTGAGGGCATTGAGGCAAGGTGTATAAGGCCTGGCCAGGCCGAAGGCCGCCTTATAGGCGGCAATCTTTCGCTTATATGCTCCACCCTGGGTACCCCCTACGAGATAGATACATTTAACCGCATCCTGTTTTTGGAAGACGTAAATGAGGAGCCGTACAGGATAGACAGGATGCTTACCCAGCTTAAAAATTCCGGCAAGCTGGAGAAGGCCTGTGGCATACTGCTTGGCTCATTCAAAGGATGCGGCGATGTCCAACCTGTGTTTGAGGATATCCTTGGCTCACTGGAAATACCAGTGCTCTATATACCTGTATTTGGCCATGACATCTATAAACTTACAATCCCAGAAGGCGTAATGGCAGAAATTGACGCTGAGCAGTCTATATTTAATATAAAGGAAGCACCTGTAATTTAAAAAGGAGTGATTTTTATGAGCTTGAATGGTAAGAAATACATTATGCTGGTAGAGGAAGGTTTTGAGGACTTAGAGTTATGGTACCCAGTAATTAGGCTCAGGGAAGAGGGAGCAGAGGTCAAGCTCCTGGGGAGAGAGAAAGGCAAGACCTACATCGGCAAACACGGCGTCCCAGCAGTGAGCGACTGCACCGTTGCAGATGTAAGCGCAGACGGGATAGATGGTCTCCTGGTACCTGGAGGCTGGGCACCGGACAAGTTGAGAAGGGATAAGGGCATATTAGAACTGGTTAGGGAGGTAAACGAACAGGGCAAACTCGTGGCTGCCATATGCCATGCAGGCTGGGTGCTGGCCTCCGCTGGTATGCTCAAAGGTAGGAAGATGACCTGCGTATCGGCAATAGTGGATGATATGGTAAATGCAGGTGCTTCCTACATTGACCAGGAGGTAGTGGTCGATGGCAACCTTATCACTTCAAGGACTCCTGATGACCTGCCAGCGTATATGCGGGAGATAGTAAAGAGGGAAAGTAAATAACATTACGGTGCCTGCACTGCAGGTACCTTTTTATTATGGAGGTTGTTTTTATGTGGGAATCTCTAGTAAGCGCCATAAACGATAGGATAGCTGCCATAAATTTTGCTGACTTTATATCAAAGGGAATAGGTATACTGATAGTAATTATTGTTGCCGGTATTGCCATAAGGACAGGCAGTTTTATTATTGCCCGTTTTGTCAGTGGCAGAAGCAGCAAAATGAATCTTCCTGTAGAGGAGAGACGGCTCAAGACGCTGGCAAGTATATTAAAGAGCGTTCTCAGGTATACAGTGTATTTCATTGCTGGAATGACAATACTGGACACATTGGGGGTACCAATGACTTCTATAATAGCAACGGCTGGAATTGGCGGCCTGGCCGTGGGTTTTGGAGCCCAGAACCTTGTCAAGGATGTAATCGCAGGCTTCTTTATGCTTTTGGAAGACCAGATATCGGTTGGCGACTATGTAACTATTGAAGGCATATCAGGTACAGTTACCGGGATTGGGCTTCGGGTCACGACCATCCAGGGTTTTACAGGAGAGATCAATATAATTCCCAATGGCTCTATAACAAAGGTTGTAAACTACTCAAGGGCTAACAATAAGGCTATAGTGGATGTAAGCATATCCTATGAGTCGGATATAGATAAGGCAATTTCGGTAATGAAGAGCGTGGGGGGAAAATTAATGGAAGAAAACCAAAACATAGTTGAAGAGCCAAATGTCCTCGGTGTAGTGAGTCTTGGTGACGCTGGCGTTACAATACGCATGGTCACTACTGTAAAGCCGACCACACAATGGAGTGTGGAGAGAGAACTCAGGAAAAGGATAAAAGAGGCCTTTGAACAGGAAGGTATAGAGATTCCTTACCCGCGGAGGGTGGTTATTCAGAAGGAGGCTTGATCTTCTCAACCATTTCTATCCTGTGCATTGTACTGGGATGGGTGTACGCAAACCATTCAATAAACAATGGTGGAGACATATCAGACAGGTTTCTTTTTGCCAGGTCTACCTGCAGCTTTATGACAGAATTCGGGTCTTCTGTCAACATTACTGATATCCTGTCCGCCTCGGTCTCCATTCTTCGTGACTCATAGTTATATATTGGATTGGCAATGTATGAGGCAAGCACAAAGAAAAGGGTTAGATACGCCCACAGGTAAGGTGGATAGCTGCCGTTAAAATGTATATCTATTTTCATAAAGGTATGCAGTATAAGTAGCATAATCAGGATGCCCAGTGAACTCTCGAGGAGGCCCTTTACGATATGCCCCTGCCTCCAGTGGCCCATCTCATGAGCTATAACAGCCCTCACCTCATCTTCCGGATAGTCTTTTAAAAGGGTGTCGTACAGGACTATCCTCTTTATCCTGCCGATTCCGGTAAAATAGGCATTGGCTTTAGTTGTTCTGCGGCTTGCATCCATTATAAGCACCTGATTAACGGGTATTCCGGCCTTATCAGCCAGTTCTTTTACCATTGCAATTATTTGTGGATCTTTTGCAGCCTCGAACTTGTTAAACAACGGTTCAACCAGTATTGGCCACAGAAAGGTCTGTACCACAAGCCACAGGGATATAAACGCCCAGGCTGTGATATGCCATGTGCCAGGCCATCTGTTTACTGCAAAGAACAGCAGTATGACACCTGTAGCTGATAGGACAAGGTCCAGCGCTGCACTTTTAATATAATCCATCCACCATGACATGAGGGTTTGAGTGGAAAATCCCCACTGTTTTTGAAGAAAATAGCCGCTGTAGAGGCTAAATGGGAGATTGATGATACGGAGTATCACCCACAGAATAAAAAAGTATAAAAGGATACTCAGGGTATACCTGCCAGCCACCTTTTCACACCAGTCTGAAAGATACCGTCCTGCCGTTCCCATTGTAAACCAGATAAGGAAAGAGAGCTCAACGGAAAAATTTATTGCTGAGACCATCCTGGATGCAGATGCATATGCCCTGGCTGAGACAATGTCACCCTCTGTAAAGTATCTGTAGGCGTCCCCGGCCGGTCTGCCTGGGAATGTAGTAAACCACAGGTATAACCCTAAGAATACAACTGTGATGCCAATCATAATGTACCAGAACCGGTTAAAACTAAAAGCCATGCCAATTTCCTTTCTATTATTGCGGTGTTATTATATATGCCTGCCCCTTGTGCTATCCCAAACCATTGCCGGTATTAAAGTCCCTAAAAAGCGAGGGCATCAAGGAAAATACAAGGATGGTGCAGCATCATAACTCAAGGGTGGATGCTACTTCTTTTAAAGTCTCAGCGGACTTCTTTAATGATGCTATTTCTTCTTCTTTTAAAGACATTTCCAATACTTTTTTTATTCCTGTTTTTCCCACTATGGAAGGTAAGCTGAGGCATATATTATCTATGCCGTACTGTCCCTTCATAAGGCTTGAGACCGTAAGTACAGAGTTTTCATCCCTCAGTATGCACTCCACAATCCTTCTTACCGCAAGGGCTACTGCATAGTAGGTGGCATTCTTCCGCTCAATTATCTTATATGCTGCATTCCTTACATCATCCACAATCGCCTGCTTTTCTGCCTGATCACAGCCTTTATCGCACCGGTCGCAGTATTCGGTAAAGGGGGTTCCCGCTATATTTGTAAGGCTCCACGCAGCTACTTCACTGTCACCATGTTCCCCTATTATGTAGGCGTGTACATTCCTGGGATCTATACCGCACAGCTTGCCCAAGAAAAATCTAAATCGGGAGCTATCCAGCACAGTCCCTGAGCCTATAACCTGATTTGAAGGAAGTCCAGAAACCTTCAGTGTCACATAGGTCAAGATATCCACAGGGTTGGTTACTATAAGATATATAGCCTTATCGTTGTATTTTACCAGCTGCGGCACCATCTCCTTGAATATGGCTGTGTTTTTCTTAACCAGGTCCAAACGTGTCTCTCCTGGCTTTTGATTTGCCCCTGCTGTTATAATTATAATCTCTGCCCCGCTGCATGAGGAGTAATCGCCGTTGTATACCGAGGCAGGAGGTATAAATGCCATGCCGTGGTTTATATCCATTGCTTCTCCTTCTGCTTTTCGGGCGTTTAGGTCTATAAGGGCGATTTCAGGAACAATTCCACTCAATGCCAGGGCAAAAGCTGTAGTTGAACCCACAAAACCGGTCCCAATTATTGCTATTTTATGTGATACTATTGACTCCATATTTTTCTACTCCTTTTTAATTTTTTATTTATAGTATACCACAACATATAACGGATTACACCGTCTTCTGCTATTTGCAGATTTTTAGGACTTGCACCAGTGTGGTATAATAAAGCTTAATGGGGTGTCCACAAAATTATGGAGGTATTGTATGAGGCGACTATGCATATATATTTTGACCTTTTTAATAGTGTTTGGCAATTTTATTACGGCTTATGCTAAACAGCCGGGAAATGTTGTAATGATAATCCTGAATGGGCTTACCCTTGACGACCTTAAAGATAATGACCTTCCAAACATAAAGCGTTTGATAGACACAGGCTGTATAGCGGTTATGAATTCCAATGCCGCAGCGACTAAAAATGAACCCGGCTCTTTCTTGACCATAGGGGCAGGCGTAAGGGCTTACGCAGGGGTAGAGACCGGCCAGGGGTATAATGAAGATGAGGAGTACATAAATGGTAGTGCCGGAGATTTTTACAGTCTTTATACGGGCATGATGCCTTACGGCGAGGTTGTTGTGCCAGGCATATTGCAGATTAAAAAAGCCAATGAGGGCTACTATGAGGACATAAGGCCAGGCCTGATGGGGGAGACGTTAAAAGATGCGGGTATACCCGTAACGGTTCTGGGAAATAGCGACAGGCCGAACATTAAGCGAAGGTATGCCCCATTAATTGGGATGGATGAGGATGGAGTGGTGGCCTATGGCGATGTGAGTTCGAGGATGAACATTGAGGATAGCTCGTACCCCTTTCTGACTAAAACCAATTATGACTATCTCAATGAAAAATTGAAGGACTCACTGGATAGAGGAGGCCTTACCATAGTAGAGCTGGGTGACATGGCGCGTGTAGATGACTTCATGAGCTTCACAAGCCAGGAAAGGGGTATGGCTTTGAGGTCAAAGGTCTTAAGGGATATAGATGAATTTATAGGAAACATATTGAATGAGGTTGATATTTCAAGAGACATGGTTATGATTGTGGACCCATATCCTGGCAGGGATTCCCTGTTGAAACAGGAGATGCTGACGCCTATTATTGTGGCAGGGCCAGGCTTTGGTAATGGTTACCTGAAGTCAGATACAACAAAGAGGCCGGGAATTGTGGCTAACCTTGACGTTGCCGTGACAGTACTGAATTATTTTGGAATAGATAAGCCAGCGGTCATGGCAGGCCACAGGCTCTATAATGGTGGGAGCGGAAGCTTAGAGTCACTCTATGAGATGAACCAGAGGACAACAGCCGTCCATGTAATAAGGCCTGTTGCTGTGAGATATTATGTTGGAGTCCAGATAGGGATACTTTTTGTATCACTGTTGTTTATATATCTTTTGAAGAGGTATGTATATATCATCAAATATCTGCTCATGGGCGACATGCTGGTCCCTTTCATATTGCTTATACTTCCCATGTTTGACATACGGACACTATCTATGACACTGCTCGCAATAACAGGACTATCAGCAGTAATGATATACATCATAAGCCTGTTTCTTAAGGACAGCTACAAGATTGTGACGTTTATCGGGCTTGTGACTGTGTTTGCAATTGCCCTGGACCTTTTTACAGGGGCAAACCTTATAAAGACATCTGTACTTGGTTATGACCCTATCGGCGGAGCCAGGTATTACGGTATAGGAAACGAATATGTAGGTGTGCTGATAGGTGCGGCATTGCTGGGTATTTCCGGCCTTATGGACAGGTATAATATTAGAATTTTGAGGTACATTAGTATAGGTATTATGATGATATTGATATTTCTGGTGGCTGCACCATCTTATGGAACAAACCTTGGCGGCACCATTGCCGCTGCGATGGCGTTTTTCACTTTTGCAATCCTCATAATCAGAAATAAGGTTACATTCCGGGATATCATATATGCCGGCATACTTACAACCGCAGTTGTCCTCTGCCTCTTCATTGTGGATATGTTCATAGGGGCTACACATATAGGAGAGCTGGCAAGGAATGTTGCCACACAGGGGATGGGTGCACTAAATGAGGTGGCTATAAGGAAACTTGCAACCAACCTGAGGCTTATAAGGTATACCATATGGACCAGGGTCCTCTTAGCATCCATTATTGTCCTGGCAGCCCTTTCATACAGGCCCACGGACATGTTAAAGAAATTGTTTGCTGAATATCCTTATCTGTATAAAGGTTTTGTAAGCGGGCTTATCGGCACCTTATTCGTCCTTGTTGCAAATGATTCCGGGATAGTTGCGGCAGCCACACTGATAATATTTATAGTACCTCCTATAGTCATTATGACTATAGACAGGCTTATAGGAGAGCGATACACTTATGAGAATACTTCATCTGGTAAGGAGAAGTGAAGGGGGACTAAAGAGCCATATACTGACCATTGCTAGGGGTTTGGATAAAACCAGGTTTGAAATGGAGATAGCCGCATCTTTTGATGAGCCTACTATAAGATATATAAGTGGAATGGGAATTAAATACTTTCCCGTTGAAATATCGGACAGATCCTCTCCGGGTGAGATACTGAGGGCTGCAGCAAGGCTTAGGGGTATAGTTAAGAAAGAGGGGATTAATCTTGTCCATGCCCATGGGTTTGTGGCAGGACTTGTGGCACAGGTCTCGGGAGTCCAATCTGTAATAACGTTTCATAATTTCCCGCCGGATAAAGGGCTCAAGTGGATAGGCTTCAGGGAAGCGGAAAAATGCCTTGGCAGGCGTACCTGTCAGTACATAGCGGTATCAGAGGCGCTTAGGGAGAGTTTGAGCAGCATAGGTATTGACAGGTACAGGGTGAAGGTTATTTATAACGGCATTGATGATGAGCTTTTTGATTCAAGGGAACCTGTGCTAAAAAGAGAGTTCAATATCGGTGAAGGATTTAAACTGGTCGTCTGTGTGGCCAGGCTGATACCGGAAAAGGGAGTAGAGTACTTTATCCGAGCGGCATCATTGCTAAAAAGAGACAGGGACGATGTTTATTTCATGCTCATAGGCGATGGGCCTATGAGGGGTTATCTCGAGGGCATGGTTGGGGAGCTTGGGTTAAGTGAAAGATTTATCTTTGCTGGATACAGAGAAGACGCCGGAAGATTATTATCGGGCTGCGATATTTTTGTATTGCCATCTCTAAAAGAAGGGCTTGGGATTTCCCTTTTAGAAGCTATGGCCTCGAAGGTGCCCTGTATAGCTTCAAAGGTTGGAGGCATACCGGAGGTACTGGGCGAAGGTATGGGAGGCATACTGGTGAAACCTGGCGACTATATGGAACTTTATGCCGCTATGAGGTATCTATTAAACAATAGGGATAAATCTGTAGAGCTGGCGGAAAAAGGGTATAATCTGGCCAAGAACGGGTTTAGGTCTGCTGATATGATAAAGGATTTAGAGTCTGTTTATTTAAGTACAGGATTGATGTGATGTATTTAACTATATTAGACTTTATGGGTGAAATTGATTCTACCTTGTACTATAATTGTGTGTGGTGATCAAAATGGGGAAAATATTGGAACTCCTGGCACCAGCCGGGAATTTTGATGCCCTCAAAGCTGTCATTGATAATGGAGCTGATGCAGTTTATCTGGGTGGTAAAAGGTTTAATATGAGGATGCACAGAAAGGACATGAACTTTGACGATGAGGATTTGGAGATGGCTGTATCCTACGCTCACAGTAATGGGGTGAGGATATATGTTACGTTAAACAACCTGTATAACCAGCGTGAGATTGAAGATGTTGCTGTATACCTTGAGTATTTAAAGGCTGTTGCACCTGATGCCTTGATAGTACAGGACCTTTCTGCTTTAAAGCTCCTCAGGGATATGGATATTAATATACAGGTACATGCCAGCGTTATGATGAATGTGCACAACAGGGAGACTGCAATGACCTTAAAAGAACTTGGCGTTACAAGATTTGTTGCCTGCAGGGAGATGGATTTAAAGACGCTAAAGAAGATTAAAGAGGATGTCGGTATAGAGATAGAATATTTCATTCATGGAGACATGTGCTATGCGGAAAGTGGCCAGTGCCTCACATCAGGCATAGTCTTGGGTAAGAGCAGTAACAGAGGACAGTGCTTGAAACCATGCAGATGGGCATATGGACTTTATAGAGATAACAGGCTTATACGCGATGGGTATCTTTTGGCGGTAAAGGATATGTGTATGCTCCCTCATATACCACAGCTGGCTGAGGCCGAGGTGGATTCTTTAAAAGTGGAGGGAAGGATGAGGGGAGCCGAATACATAGGTGAGATCATTGGTATATACAGGAGAGCAATTGATAGCTACATGAAGGACCCTGCAGGATGGGCCCTTGATATGGAAGACTACAAAAGATTATACGATAAGAGGGCGAGGGAATTTAGCACGGCCTTTGCCTTTGGCAATCCAGGGCCATCTTATGTAGATGAGACCGGTAGGAGGGAGCCTAAAATATTTACAAGGTCTGCCAGGGAACACCATATAGAGGTTGGCGAGGCTTCGCCGTTTGAGTGTGGAAAGGATATGTCAATCCCCAAGCTTGCGGTGAGGGTTAGGGATGTGGATTCAGCCATGGCAGCTATAGAGGCAGGAGCTGAAAGGATTATCATAGGCGGGGAGGCGTTTTGTCCGGCCAGGCCGTTTAAAAAGCAGGATATAAAAGGACTTATTGAGGATAGTGATAGATACGGTGTGGAGATAGGCCTGGCCATGCCACGCATAACCATGAATAGGGAAATTCTGGAATACAGAGAGCTTTTAAGGTATCTTAAGGACACCCCGCCAGACGTTGTCTACGTGTCAAACCTGGGTTCATACAGGTTGGTAAGAGAAGAGGCTGACTGGTCTGTATGTGCTGACTATTCCTTTAATATCATGAATGACATAACCATTTCGCTTTTAAAAGAGCTTGGGTTTGGCCAGGCCACCCTGTCCTTAGAGGCGACCTTTGCAGAACTAAAAGAAATAAAACCCATCATTCCTTTAGAACTTATTGTCCAGGGCCCCATAGAGGGGATGGTATCCGACAACTGCCTGCTGGGTAGCCCATACTCATGTGACAAAGGGTGCAGAGATGGTGGGTTCTACCTTAAGGATGAGACAGGAGGACTTAGGAGGGTGGGGGTTGACCAGTACTGCAGAAACCACATCTTTCTTGAGGCGGAGCTCTGCCTGCTGCCATACCTTAAAGATGTCTTAAGCCTTCCTCTTGCCAGTATAAGGGTGGAGGGCAGGCTCTATAATGCAGACCAGGTTGAAACAGTTGTAGGTTTGTACAGGAAAAGCATTGATAGTATATGCAATGGTGGCGAGTTTGACTGGAATGACTTCAAGCTGTTAAGAGAAGCAGCAGGTTTCAACCAGGGCCTTGGCATTTTCAGGTTTGATGAGATTAAAAAGAGGGGGAATAGGAGTGCCGAATTATATAGGACCTGATAGGATTATTGAAAAGAAACAGAGGTATATGATACCATGTCTTTACCATTTCTATGAGAGGCCCATGCAGATAGTAAAAGGTGAGATGCAGTTTCTTTATGACAGTGAGGGCAATAAATACCTTGACTTTTATTCCGGGGTGTCCACCATAAACTGCGGACACTGCAACCCTGCAATAACAGAGAGGGTATGCGAGCAGGTAAAGACACTACAGCACGTGTCGTCCATCTACCTGACCCAACCGGTAGTGGACGTTGCCGAGAGACTGGCCGAGATTGCACCTGGCAAACTAAAAAGGAGTTTTTTTGTAAACAGCGGCAGTGAAGCCAACGAGGGGGCAATCCTTCTGGCTAAGGTATACACCCATGACAGTGAGGTGCTGGCCTTAAGGAACAGCCTTCACGGCAGGACGCAGCTTACCATTAGCCTTACGGGTCTTTCTTTCTGGAGGACAGAGCCGAACCCGGTAGGTGGAATAAGCTTTGTGCCAAACCCTTACTGCTACAGGTGTCCGCTAAACCTCAAATACCCTGACTGTGATATTGCCTGTGCCCAAGAGGTGGAGAGGGTCATAGAGACATCCACATCAAGGAACGTGGCTGCCTTTATTGTAGAACCCATTCAAGGGAATGGAGGGATAATCACCCCACCACCTGAGTATTTCAAAGAGGTAAAGAGAATACTGGATAAGTATGGAATACTCCTTATAGCCGATGAAGTCCAGACAGGATTTGGAAGAACTGGGAAAATGTTCTGCATGGAACATTTCGGGGTGTCTCCAGATATTATGAGTGTGGCCAAGGCCCTTGGCAACGGTATGCCCATAGGAGCCTTTATAACTACCGATGAAATTGCAGAATGCTTTACCAGGCCAGGCTCATCCACACTGGGGGGCAACCCCGTCTCCATGGCGGCAGCCCTGGCGACCTTAGACTACATCGAAGAAAATGACCTGCCCGGCAGGGCGGCCAGGCTTGGGGACTATTTGAGAAGCAGGCTCATAGAGCTTAAAAATAAGCACAGGATTATAGGAGATGTAAGGGGCCTTGGCCTTATGCAGGGTGCAGAACTGGTGCATGAGGACAGGAGCCCTGCAGTAAAGGAGATAGATATAATCCTTGAAAAGCTTAAGGATAGGGGCGTACTTCTGGGCAAGGTTGGTGAGTTTAGGAATGTGCTGGCTTTCCAGCCACCGCTTATTATAGAAAAAGAGGATATCGACCAGGTCATCGAGACGTTAAATGAGGTATTGGTAGAAATGGAGTAGAGAAACAGGCATCATTACGGTGCCTGTTTCTCTATATATGCTCTTTTTCTTTTGATTTGTTCGCTGAGTATGGCTTTTAATATTTTATCACGGGTATTGGTGTTTATAGAGACAAATTCAAGGGTATAGCGATTGACACCGTTATCATGTATGATATTTTTTATAAATCCATATACAGGGATAACTTCGGAATCGGGGAGCTGTATCCCTACAGCCAGACCCTTATATATTGGAAGCATATAAGGCGACTCGAATTCTATATGATTTCCTGAAATGGCTTTGATATTAATTGTTTCTGTAGAGTTTTCGTTTTTAATAAAACCATTAAGTTCCCACAAAATTTTATAGAAATATTCTTTTTCTATTGCCTCTAACTTTTTAAAGATGAGTCGTTTATACCCGATACCGGATATTTCCTTTATCATATACTCGAAGAAGTTCTGTCTATCATTGAAAGCCACCTGTATCTCCATTATATCTTTTGACAGGCTATCTACTTGGAAATCCTGAAATAATAAAATATAATCTTGGCCTGTATACTTCAATATCCCCTTATCGACATAAAAACGGTTTTCTGTCAGATAAATTATTATTGATACCTTGGTTATGTAGTTATACTCCATTAAGCTGTAATTGGTACTTTTTTTCTTTTTTAGCAAATCTATTGCCTTTAATACTATTTCAGGGTCGAACTGTGTACCTGAGCACGATTCTAGTTCTGCAATAATTTCTTCTGTAGTCTTGGATTTTGCATAGGGTCTGCCGGAACGCATTGCATCTATACAGTCGGCAACGGCAATGAGCCTGCTTATAAAGGGTATATCTCTCCCTGAAAGACCATCAGGATAACCTGTCCCATCATATCTTTCATGATGGTATCTAACATATTTAGATATATCGTTGATATCTGGAAAATCATAAAAGATCTCATTTATATACTGACAGCTGAGGATAGGGTGCTCCTTAATTTTTATATATTCTTCCTCAGTCAGTTTACCGTTTTTGTTTAGTATTTCATCAGGTATGCCAAGTTTTCCCACATCATGAAGTAAGGAGGCGTAATAAGCCATTTTTGTGGTTTTTTCATCAAGGCCGAACTCCTTGGATAAAAGCATGACCCAGTGCGCTACATTATACGAATGGTCAAAAGTGAAAGGGTCTTTTTTATTGAGCTGACCGGTCAAGAATATGGATATTCTCTCCAACATGATACTGGCAATATCCCCATTAAAATATAGTTCCAGTTTTTCTCGTATAAGCTGCAAGATAAGTGATACCTCTGTGTCATGCATAAGCCCATCCAAGTTATTCATTTTTATACCGGCAAACACCAATATTGCCATTAGATTATCATCTTTTGAGTCAAAAAAAGGTATTATTGCTATGCGATGTAATGGATACCCTTTCAGGTCGATGCCATATATCCTTTCAGCAGTTTCATTATCAACATCTTCGACGAGCAGAAGGTTGTGAGTGTTACACAACATGTTTATATAATCTCTGTCTATGATTACAGCGTAATCCGATGATATGAGTTTTTGCAACTCTGCGCTGTTTATAATAGTATCTTTAAAATTAATATAGGTATGGTCGTTGCTGAGATAACCTATGGAGGCAACCTCATAGGAAAAATACTTATCAAAAAAATGTACAAGCTGTTTAAGGTCGACTTTAAAATCAGTGTAATGGATATCAATTTCTTTGTATTTTGATGCACCCAATATGCTCTCCCCACCATGACTATATAGTACTAATTGTATAATATTATATGTTTGCATATAATATTCGACACTTTTTTCCATTTTCCTCTTTAAAAAAATTAATCCCCATTATGAGGGGGCTATTTTAAAGTTTATTATTGTCTGCCTGGAGTGAAGCAGCAGTATCCAATCTGGTCAGCGTCATTGAGCATCTTCTTCCAAACTTCTGGGTCATCAATGACTTCAAAAGCGGTGGGGTATAGTATGTGATTTTCCTTGAATATGTGGTCTCTCAGGTTGAAGACAATAAACCTTGTAAGCTCGTTTAACTCGCCCTTGAAATCGGCAAAGTCAATATCCTCTACGTTTTCCGATATCTCCTTCAGTCTTTTCTTGCGCGGCCTTAACATATCATGTTCCATCCTCATTATTCTTGACGGGCCGCTTATACCCCTCTTTTCCAGTTCAGGGAACAACACATCCTCCTCCCTCTGGTGATGCTTTTCTGTCTCTACAAGGTGCTCAGCTATATGCCTCAGCTCCTTGAATATTACAGCCTCAGGTTTATATGTGTCCATATTCTGTATCATATTATTGGCCTCGTCCAAACTATCCAGGAACTTCAGTATCACGTCGTGCTCCGATATCAATGTATGCAACATGGAACCCGGCTCCAACCCTGCCTTGAAGTTTTCCAGCTCAGCGGAGAGCATTTCCATGTGTATGGAGCAACTGTAAGTATATCCCCAACGAGTCTGACAGGACATGATTCATATCACATTTTGATATGATATTTTTTAGAAAGGAATCAGGATTTTATGGTATAATGAAATCGATTGGAGGTTGATAATAATGGCTGTAGGCAGTGTTGATATAGCGAAAATAGCAGTAAGAATGGCCCTCTCAACAAGGGAAGAGGAACATGAACTAAAGGCGAAATATCAGGAAAATGGGATTAGGGTGGCCGCTGTGGACTTTGGGGGAGATTTTTCCTCCTCGATACAAAAGATTGTGGAGAGGACATGCGTGGCTGCAAAACGTGAGGGAATAGTAACGGATACCCATGTTGGTGAAGGAGCGGTAGCCGGAGCTGTAAGGGATGCACTTATGGAGGTATCCTTAAAGGCAAGCGGATTTAACGTAGGTGGGAAGGTTGGCCTGGCCAGGTATGGAGAACACCTTACTGTATGTGCATTCTTTGGCATAGGCCTGTTAAATCTAAATGAGGTTGTAATTGGTCTCGGACACAGGTCTGTTGGTAAAGAGTATTGACACTAAAGAATATTTATGTTATACTTTGATGTGTCGCTCGGAGAGGTGTCCGAGGGGTTTAAGGAGCTGGTCTTGAAAACCAGTGTCTCCGCAAGGGGCCGTGGGTTCGAATCCCACCCTCTCCGCCATGAATAAGATATTATTTTAATGTAGCAGATTTTGGAGGAGTACCCAAGTCGGTGAAGGGGCGGTCTTGCTAAGACTGTAGGTCGTGAAAGCGGCGCGAGGGTTCGAGTCCCTCCTCCTCCGCCATACATGATGAAATAGAGCTTACCTGAAATGGTAGGCTTTTTATTTTTAATTGGAGCGTTTCTGTGGTAATATAATAGTGAGGTGAGACAGGATATGCCAATAAGGTTTAGTCCGTCAGGACGATGGTTTTTATATGTGATAGCTGTTATAGTTATGCTGTTTATAATCATTGCAGGTGGAGCAGGTCTGATAGTAAACTATCAGTGGCTCTCCAGCTTAGGTTATGGAAAGATTTTTTTTGTCCGGTTTTTTGCAGAACTGGAGCTGGGCATCCCTGCCTTTTTAATAATTTTTTTCCTTCTTTACTTTTATTTTAATAAGATAAAGAGGGACTATATCAGATATACAGGTGATGTAATGTCACCTAAAGAGACAAAGAGGCTTAATATTTTTGTGCTGTGGGGTTCTGCCCTTATATCTGCAGTAATGTCCATAGAGCTTGCCAGCACAATGTGGCAAAACTTTTTAAACTACTTGCATTCAGCCGATTTTGGATATAATGACCCGATTTTTAATAAAGACCTGAGCCTGTATCTCTTTAAGCTGCCATTCTTAAATGGTGTTTATAACTTTTTGCTCTTTCTTATTGTAATACTGGTAGTCCTCACTGCTATAATATATGTGCTCATGTACTATTCCAATGCAACAAGGTTTTTCAGATATTCTGAGGAGAATCATGCCTTCAGGTCTATCCCAAATAGAGAAATAATAATGATTGCCATAAACCAGGTCGCCATACTGGGGCTGGTATTTTTTGTACTTCTCTCCTTTGGCTATTATTTAAAAGGATTTAACCTCTTGAATTCGCCTCTGGGGGTAGTGTACGGCGCTGGTTATACAGATATACACGTGACGCTGCTCTTTAACAGGATACTCATAGGTTTATGTATTGCAGCAGGTATCATATTTGCGGTAGGCGGCCTCAGGAGAAACATAAGGCTTACTGCATCTGGACCGCTTCTGGTTATAGCTGTAGTGGTAGTGTCATATATAGCCAGTGCTGTTGTCCAGAATTTTGTAGTTTCGCCAAATGAGTTTAACAGAGAAAAGCCGTATATTAAAAACAATATCGAGTTTACACAACTCGCTTATGGTGTGAATAACATAAAGAGGATAAGCTTTGGAGATGTACAGGATATAAGCGATGTTGATATGAACATGAACAGGAATACCATAGACAACATACGTATAAATGACTACAGGCCAGTGATTCAGGTTTACAATCAACTTCAGGGCATACGGATGTATTATAGATTTAACGACGTAGATATTGATAGGTACAATATTGATGGTAAGCCAACAGAAGTCTTTCTATCTGCAAGGGAACTCGATAAGAACAGGATTTCAGACCAGGCCAGGTCATGGATAAACATGCACCTTGTCTACACTCATGGCTATGGTGTGGCGGTAACCCCTGTAAACAAGGTGACTCCGGAAGGGCAGCCAGAATTCATTGTAAAGGACATACCACCTAAAGGGAGTATACAAATAAACAGGCCGGAGATCTATTTTGGTGAACTAACCAATGACTATGTTATCGTTAATACTGATGCAAAAGAGTTTGACTATCCTGCCAGTTCGGGAGAAGATAACGTGTATACGGAGTATAGCGGCAAGACTGGCACAAAACTGGGATTTTTTAATAGAATTTTATACACCTTGTACACAGGCGATGTAAGGCTGCTGTTTTCGAGTGATATAGGGCCTGAAAGCAGGATATTAATAAACAGGAATATAATGGACAGGGCACAGAGGATTGCACCTTTTCTTATGTATGACGAAGACCCGTATCTTGTGATTGACAATGGCAAGCTTTACTGGATGTTAGATGCTTATACGGTAAGCAATAACTTCCCGTACTCCACGACTTCTGTCATAAATGGCAGGCAGTTTAATTATATAAGGAATTCGGTCAAGGTAGTCATTGACGCCTATGACGGCTCTACTGACTTTTATATATATGACAGCAATGACCCTGTCATAAAGGTATATCAGAGCATATTTCCCTCCCTCTTCAAGCCTTTTGAGGCCATGCCCGAGGGGTTAAAAGAACATATAAGATATCCCCAAACGCTGTTTGACATACAGTCAGTTATATATGGGACATACCACATGGATAATGAACAGGTATTCTATAACAAGGAAGACCTCTGGAACATAGCTAAAGAGAGATATCAGGAAGAGGTACAGGATATAGAGTCGCAATATATTTATATGGCGCTGCCTGACAATAGTGGTGAAGAAGAATTTATTATTATGGTACCTTACACACCGGCCACGAAAAACAATATGATATCATGGATGGCTGGGTATACAGACAGTGAAACCAAAAAGCCAATCCTTGAGATATATGAGTTTCCAAAAAATGTCCACGTGTATGGTCCTTTGGAGGTAGAAGCGCGTATTGATGAGGATGCCCATCTCTCACAACAGATAACACTGTGGAATCAGAGCGGTTCGTCGGTGATACGTGGAAACACATTGGTTATACCAATAGACAGGTCTATACTATATGTAGAACCACTCTATATATCATCCAGTGCTGAGAACAGCATACCAGAGGTAAAGCGTATAATAGTCTCTGACGGGTCAAAAATAGTTATGGCTGACACCATACAGGGTGCACTGGGGCAGCTCATTGGCAACCAGCAAGAAGCGACACAACCTGCTGCACCTGAAGTATCAACGGATGTAATCGTGCAGATAAGAGATGCGTATAACAAAGCAATAAATGCTTTGAAGGAGGGCAACTTTACAGAGTTTGGCAGGCTTATGGACGAGCTTGGAAAGATAATAAATGCCAAGTAGTGAGGAGAGATGGTATGGATATTGTGATTGACCGTAAGGTAAAGGAGTACCTTAAAAGGAAAGGAGAGAATGCTATAACCGTTAAGTTGGTTACAGCAGATAGCTGCTGTGTACCTGGTGCCTTCCCTTCTGTAGAGGTTGGGCGACCAAAGGATGAGGAACTGGAGAGGTTTAAGAAGCTCAATGTTGATGGCACTGATGTCTATGTTCACAGTATGATAGAAGTAAAGGAACGGGGACTTAAGATTTATATGGAGGGATTGTCGTTTTTGAGCAGACCTGCAGTGGATGGGGTAAAGGTCTTCTAGAAGTGTAAATTATGAGGACAGAGTAAAATACTGTACGTTTCCAACCTCATGCTGGGTCCATGTGCCAATCAAATCGGTTATGATGGGCAGTTCTGGGGATGTGGATTGGTTAAAGGATTTGAGGTATGTGTGCAAAACATTGATATAAAAGGGTATGGCATCAGACTTTATTTTGAGGGGATTAAACTATTTTAAGGGGGATACAGGATGGGCTATAGGGCAGTGTTGTTTGACGTGGATGGAACAATAATTGATACAACTGATGCTATCATAAGCTCACTAAAGAGGGTACTCATGGAGTTTACCAGTATAGAATACAGCGAAGAAGAACTCTATGTAAGCATGGGTATAACAGGCAGCATGACCATGGACATATTTGGGGTTGCCGAGAAGGATAAGGCCATTAAGCTGTGGGACAGATATTTCTTACAGCAATATGATAAGGTGTCATTTTTCCCTGGTGTACGTGAGACACTGGATTCTATTAAAGAGATGGGCTTTTTGACTGGTATTGTTACATCGAAGACGAGGCATGAGCTTTCCTCTGAAAAGATACTGGATGAGGTCCGGGATGATTTTGACGTTATAGTATGCGCTGACGATGCTAAAAGGCCCAAACCCAATCCTGACCCTGTATTAAAAGCCATGGAAATTTTGAGTGTGAAAAGTAAAGAGTGTATCTATATTGGCGATAGTCTCTATGACCTTTTGGCTGCCAGATCTGCTGGAGTATCTTTTGGTGTGGCAGTGTGGGGCTCAAAAAAACCTGAAAAGCTCTTTGAGCTGGACCCGGAGCATGTGTTTAGCGACCCGAGAGAGATAGTGGATTTGCTTAAGGCAGGTGCTGCAAATGGGGGCAATTGATGGCAGGATAGGTGGCATAATTGGTGGATATGACATACATGTGAGGGTGGGCAGTGGAAAGATGGAAGGCAGGATGGGAGGACAGATAAGCGGAGCCAATATTGACTTGGACTATGATTTTGACGAGGGGTATATAAGAGGCAGGATAGGTGGCATAATTTTTGGTAAGGACTTGGATATGAATCTGTCAAGATATGGTGCATACGGGAGGTTAGGTGGTTTTATAGACGGTAATGATATAAATGTAAATGTTGCTGGCGACAGGGTTACAGGACGATGTGGAGGAGAAGTGGTTGGTTTCGACATAAGTCTGAAGATTAACGGCGATGAGGTGACGGGCCATCTGGGCGGGGATTTTATAGGAATGGATGTTGATGTGATAGCATCGGATGTGGAACCTGTCCTTATAGGGGTATGTGTGTCAATAGTGTATTATTATCAGACTATGCACAGAAATAATAGCAGTTCTGGAGGGGGCAACAGCAACTAAAGGCCGCCTCCTTTAATTTTGTCACGTTATGGTCAGACAATACTGATTTTCTATTGTTTGACTATATGCACAATATAATGTTTAATAAAATATGGAGGACAAAACATATTTTGCTTTAGGTGATCCGCAGGAGCGTGCTATAACATTAACCCTCCCGATACTCCATTTGATATTCTGTGGCATGTATTCGATCTGGGCATATTTGTCATTTTTGGTTGATACTTGCCAAAAGTATCGCGAGTTACGTTTAAGGGGAGAGTTTTATGTTATTGCCACGATTGATGAGGTTTTGCAGATTTACAAAATTAAAGGAGGTAAGGGTTATGGTAAAGGACAACGCTATCTTGACGGCCGGGGGCAGTGCGAGGACTACTCTCCAGAAGTTTGGCGGTTTTCTCGCTGGTATGGTCATACCTAATATTTCTGCCTTTATCGCTTGGGGACTTATAACGGCATTATTTATCCCAACAGGCTGGCTTCCCAATGAAAAGCTTGGGACACTGGTAGATCCAATGATAAACTTTTTGCTTCCCCTTCTGATTGGTTTTACAGGAGGAAGGCTGGTATATGGAATAAGGGGAGGAGTAATAGGCGCTATAGCTACGGCAGGAGTTATTATAGGCTCGTCGGTGCCGATGTTTATAGGTGCAATGGTTATGGGTCCGCTTGGTGGCTATGTGATTAAAGTCTTTGATGAGTCTGTCAAGGATAAGGTGCCAACGGGTTTTGAAATGTTGGTCAGCAACTTTTCTGGCGGTATCATAGGTGGTGCCCTTGCAATACTGGCGTTTCTGGTAGTAGAACCTGTGGTGGGTAGCATCTCATCAGCACTTGGCACAGCAGCTCAATGGGTAACTGCAAAGGGACTTCTTCCTCTTATAGCTATATTTATTGAACCAGGGAAGGTATTGTTCCTTAATAATGCGATAAACCATGGTATACTGGCGCCATTAGGCGTAGAACAGGTTCAGCAGATGGGTAAGTCTATATTCTTCCTGCTGGAGACTGACCCTGGGCCAGGCCTTGGCGTACTCCTTGCCTACTGGATTTTTGGCAGAGGCAATGCAAAGGAATCAGCACCAGGGGCAATAATAATACACTTCCTTGGCGGCATACATGAGATATATTTCCCATATATCCTGATGAATCCCATACTTATACTGGCTGTTATAGGTGGCGGGATGGCTGCCGATGCTACATTTATGTTGACCCATGCTGGCTTGGTAGCCACACCATCTCCGGGAAGTATATTTGCTGAAATTGCTATGGCACCTAAAGGTGGGCTTATACCGGTATTGCTTGGCATAGCAGTTGGTACAGTGGTTTCATTCCTGATAGCTTCACCGCTTGTGAGGAGAGCGTCAGAGGAGACAATGGACGCCGAGAGCTTGAATATGGCAAAGAATATGGTGCAGGATTTAAAACAGCAGAGTAAGGGCATTACCAGGGCTGAGACCCTTACAGATATGCCAGAATTGGTTGTGTTTGCGTGCGAGGCTGGTATGGGGTCCTCAGCAATGGGCGAGTCTATATTAAAGAAGAAGTTAAAAGAGGCCGGATTTGACATTAGGGTGGAACACAGCCCGGTAAACCAGATATCAAAGGACGCTGACGTGATATTTACACAGAAAAGCCTTGCAGACAGGGCAAGGCAGGTTGTGCCGGACGCCAAGATATACATCGTAGAGAATTTCTTAGACAGCAAGACCTATGACTCATTTATATACGACCTTAAGAATATAAAGAAATAGTGGTGGTATAAATGGAATTAACCTCGAGGCAGCAGTATATATTAAAGCAGATAGCAAGGGACAACAATATGGACATGGATGAGATCTCAAAAGCCCTTGGTGTTAGTGAAAGGACCATAAGGAGAGACCTGGATGACATCAGGGAATACCTGTCAACCTTTAATGTCGGTTTGAAGGTGGATTCAGGCAGGGTCACGCTTTCTGGCAGTAGAAGAGATATAGAAAATTCGCTCAAAAATTTGGGTAAGCTGCCTCAGCTATGGATTTTAAACCCCAGGGAGAGAGAAATATATATTGCACTGGAGCTTTTGCGCTCGAATGGCCCGATAAAGATGGCTTACTTCAGCCACAAGCTGAACGTGGTAGAGGGCAGTATAAGCATATATCTTGACAGGCTGGAGAGATGGTTTAAGCAGCGGAATTTGAATCTTATCCGCAGAAGAGGCTATGGCGTAGAGGTTTCAGGAAATGAGAAGGATAAAAGAGAAGCTCTTGTTGAGCTTCTCTACGATTTTGTGCCGGCAGGAAACATGATATATATGATGGAAAACAGGATAAATGGTGGATACGGGGATATATTAAACCACTGGTTTCACATGGAAGATATTAAAAAGGCAAAGGCAATCCTTAAGGAAGAATTGAGAGAGATGGACCCCCCTCTGGATGAGGCTTCTTTTTACGGTTTTTTGCTTCATGTTATCCTTTCCGTTGATAGGGCTAAAAAGGGAAAGACGGTATGCGTTGAAAGGAAGGACGAGCTTGCAGACAGCAGGGAATACAGAATTGTAAAGAAAATACTTCGTAGGCTTTTGCCAGAGGATTTAATAAAAGAGGATGAGGAGGTATATCTTGCCCTGCACCTTAAGGGGGCTAAGCTTCAACTGACAGAGGACTCCAAACTTTTGCCATTGGGGATTACAACAATGGAACTGGCCTACAGTATGGCAAGAGGTGTAGGAGATGCTATCGGAATACCAATAGAAAATGATAGGAACCTCATTTCGGGACTGGCTCAACACTTAGAGCCGGCCATATACCGGGTGAGCATCGGCCTGGCCATAAGAAACCCCCTTCTTGCCCAGATTAAAGAAAGGTACAGGGAGCTTTTTAGTATTGTCAGTGGCGTGACAGAAAGAATATTTAAACCATACGGTTATGAGATGCCAGAAGAGGAACTGGGGTACATTACCATGCATATGGGCGCTGCCATAGAAAGATGGAATTACGAACGGGGCAGGCTCAGGGTGAGGATAGTGTGTCCAAACGGGATTGGCTCTGCAGAGCTGCTTGCCGGAAGGATCAGAAAGGAGCTTCCAGAGCTTAAGATAATGGGGATTTCTCCGGTGGAGGGTATAAAAGAGGCCGACTACGATATTTTAATATCCACGGTACCGCTCAATACGACAGAAAGGCATGTGGTGGTTTCGCCTTTTCTCTCTGCAGCAGACATTGAAAACATCAGAGAATATATATCACACTCTGATATAAACTATACCAATATGTCATATGATGAAAGCGAAGATACACTTTCTGTAGACTATGAGGTAAGTGTCAAGGCTGACGAAATTTTAAGAAACATCACCCTGGAGAGCATTAACCCTGAAAACCTTGTTGAGATGGTTGGCATCATAGCCGAAACGGCCAGAGATGCGGGTATATGCAATGACACCGAAAAAGTGAAAAGGGTGATACTGGAGAGGGAAAAACTGGGAAGCGTGGCGCTTCCGGGTGAGATGTTTGCCCTCATCCATGGCAGGTCTGAGGCTGTATTTAAAAGTTATGTGGGTATTTTCAGGCTTGTAAAGCCTCTAAATATGAAGAGCATAGGATTTAATGTGGAGAGAGTCTCTACGGTCCTTGTGATGCTGGCTTCTGCCAGAGAAGAACCTGAAGTGATTGCACTTTTAGGTAGAATAAGTTCGGCCCTTATAGAAGATGATAAATTTTTGAATGTGTTAAAAATGGGGGATATAAAGGAAATAAGAGAAGCAATATTAAATGTATTCAATAAGAAATAGGAGTGGTGATATCATGGAAGTATTGACTGCTGATAATGTCATGCTCGGCCTGCCCTCAGAGGAAAGATTTGAAGCCATAAAGAGGGTAGGCAAGAAGCTGGTTGAAAACGGATATGTAGAAGAACAATATATAGAGGGAATGATAAAGAGGGAAGAGGATATATCTACCTATATTGGAAACGGCGTGGCCATCCCCCATGCGGTGAGCGAATATGTAAAGTATATAAAAGGGTCCGGTATAGTTATCGCCCAGTATCCTCAAGGTGTTGACTTTGGTGCAGGGAAGGCATATCTGGTGATAGGGATCGCAGGGAAAGGGGACGAACACATGAATATACTTTCTAAGATTGCCATAGTGTGTTCAGAGATAGATAATGTAAAAAAATTGGTATCAGCCAAAGACCCTGAAGAAGTTATAAACACCATTGAAAGGGAGGTACTGTGATGAAGGTCCTCCATTTTGGAGCAGGAAACATAGGTAGAGGATTTATAGGTCTTATTCTCTACAAATCTGGCTATGAGGTGGTCTTTGCAGATGTTGTAGAGGACCTTGTGAAAAGGTTAAATGAGGAGAAGGGATATAGTGTACACATCCTTGGGACGGAGGTCAGCACGGAGGATGTAGAGAATGTAAGAGGTGTTATGCTAAACTCCGATGAATGCATTGATGAGGTGGAGACTTCTGACCTTATAACAACTGCTGTAGGGGTAAACCATCTGGGTGGCGTGGCAAAGATACTGGCTGAAGGCATAAGACGCATGATGACAAAGGGAAGATGCAGTCCGTTGAATATAATGGCCTGTGAAAATGCCCTCTATGCTACGGATACACTTAAAGGGATGGTTATGGAGCTTTTGAATGAGGGAGAAAAGGAGTATGCGGAAAAATTTATAGGGTTTGCCAATGTGGCTGTTGACAGGATAGCTCCTAATTTCCGGACCAGTGACATGGGTCCCCTTGATGCGGTTGTAGAGAAGTTTTTTGAGTGGGATATAGAGAGGGGAAACCTTAAAACAGACCTGAGCATAGACGGGGCAGCGATAGTGGATAGACTGAGTCCTTACTTGGAAAGGAAACTTTTTCTGCTGAATGGCGCCCATGCTGTAACGGCCTATATGGGTTATCTCAAAGGCCATAAGACTATTGACGAGGCCATATCCGACAAAGAGATCCTATCTGTTGTAAAAAAGGCACAGGAGGAGATGGCGTATGGCCTGGCCCAAAGGCACGATGCCTTTACGTTAGACGAACTTAAGGAATATAGCGGCAGGATCATAGACAGGTTCAGAAACAGATTTCTTCAAGATGAGGTAACAAGAGTGGGCAGGGACCCCATGAGAAAGCTCTCACCAAATGACAGGCTCATTACACCGCTCATGCAGTGTGTGGAAATTGGGGAGCTTCCCGAGGCCCTTATAAAAGGCATAGCGGCTGCACTGAGGTTTGACTATGAGGGAGATGGCCAGGCCGTGGAAATGCAAAGAATTATAAGAGAGAGAGGTGTAGCCGGCGCTGTTGAAGAAATATGCGGCATACCTAAGGATTCACCTATTACCGACAAAATAGTGGTAGAGTATAATAGATTAGTAAAATAGAAGCTGACTACTTTGCCACTGCATTTCACAGTGTATGCCTCCATCCAGCGTCCATGCTGGATGTCCCTGCTTTATTTGCTGCAAATTCAAGAGCATCATGGATTCTCTTTAGGGTCACATCTGATGCGGTATGTTATGCTCAAATGTGTTCTTACGCCCAAATAAAAACTGTGCTGCAGTTTTTATTTCACTTAAAATGGTCTATACAACTATACATATATATGTTATAATAATCAAGGTGGTGGATATGGAGATCGACAAGAAAAGTCCTATACCTATTTATTTTCAACTTAAAAATATTATAAAAGACGACATAGAGAGCGGAGTATTGAAACCAGGTTCAATAATACCATCTGAAAGGGAATATTCTGAGAAGTACGGCATAAGCCGCATGACTGTAAGACAGGCCTTAAAGGAACTGGAAGACGATGGCCTTATCATCAGGGAAAGAGGACGGGGGAGCTTTGTGGCCAGGCCAAAGATTGAACAGAAAAATATAATGAGCTTTACAGAGATGGTAAAGAACATGGGCATGGTACCATCGACAACAGTGATAGACCTCAAGAGGACTGTGGTAGGCAACCTACATAACAGGTTTATGCTTGATGAGCAGGAGGGGTTGTTTGAAATTACCCGATTGAGGTGTGCAAATAATGTTCCTGTGGCTATAGAGTCGGACTATATACCTGAAAGGTATGCTCCGGGAATTGACGAAAAAGACCTGACTGGCTCGCTGTACCGGTTGTTGAGAGAGGAATACAACATAGAGGTAACCTGTTCAAGTGCAGGTTTTGAGGCTGTTATGAGTGACTCGTATCTGGAGAAGATTTTGGAGACAGATGGCTGTATACCGCTCCTAAAGGTAGAAAGCGTCAACATATCGGATAAGCCAGTGTTTTATGAGGTTTCATTCTACCGTTCTGATACATTCAAATATGTTGTAAATATTTACAGGGATGGGAGGTAGTATTATAATGAAGACAGTTATAGAAGAGACCTATGAAGAGATGAGCAGGACTGCAGCCAGGATGGTGGCAGAAGAGATAAGAAGAAAACCCAGCCTGGTGCTTGGCCTGGCCACAGGGGGGACACCACTGGGGATGTATAAAGAGCTTATAAGGATGCACAGGGAAGAGGGTCTGGACTTTTCGGAGGTCATTACATTTAACTTAGATGAATACTATGGTCTTTCTCCCGAGGATGAACATAGCTATCACTACTACATGCATGAGAACTTCTTTAAGCATATAAACATAAAGCCGGAGAATATACACATACCCAGTGGTACAGCCACGGACATTGACAAATTTTGTGAAGAGTATGACAAGGAAATCCAGAGGGTGGGGGGAATAGACCTCCAGGTACTCGGCATAGGCAGAAACGGACACATAGGCTTTAACGAGCCGGGAGATGAGCTGATTACTGAGACTCATGTCACAATACTCACAGAGGAGACAAGGATGGCCAATGCCAGATTTTTTGGCAATCTAAACAATGTCCCTCAAAAAGCGGTTACCATGGGATTGGGTACAATAATGAAGGCAAAAAAAATACTGCTCCTCGCCAGTGGCAGGGAAAAAGCTGTAATCATGGCAGAACTTTTGAGTGACACCAGCGTAACTACCAGAGTGCCAGCATCATTCCTACACCTTCATCCAGACACAACAGTGATAATAGACAGGGAGGCTGCAATGGAACTGCTGGCAAAAAAATCATAGAAGAAATTTTGCAGGCAAACGTTATTCAAAATTTTCCTATCTTTAATTATAAATACAAAATAGTATATAATAAAAGGTGTGAAATTTTACTGAAAGGAGACTGAAGATGGAGAGAGAGGTTACACTTCTTAATAAGACGGGGCTTCATGCAAGACCTGCTGCTCTGTTTGTACAGGAAGCCAGCAAATACAAATGCGACATTAAAGTGGAGAAGGATGGAAAGCAGGTAAATGCCAAGAGCATAATGGGAATTTTGTCTTTGGGTGTCTCTCAAGGCACTAAGATAAAAATCACGACAAACGGTGAGGACGAAAAGGAAGCATTGGAAGCTCTTGTTAAACTGGTCGAAAGTAAATTTGGTGAGGAGTAGGGTAACATGAGGGGCATAAAAGCTTCACCTGGTATTGCCATTGGCCAGGCCTATCTTCTTCAAAAGGATATTAAGATAGAAAAGGCCACTGTAGAGGATAGGAAGAAAGAGCTCGCAAGATTGGATGAAGCCATAGCCGCGTCCATCGGGCAATTAAAAAGGATCATGGATAAGGTCGCTAAGGAAATGGGCGAAAACGCTGCAACTATTTTTGATGCACATATAATGATCCTGGAAGACCCTGAGTTTATACCAGAGATAAGGTCGTATATAGAGAAGGAAGGGACCAGTGCGGAATATGCGGTGGCTGAAGTAGTAAAAAAATATGCAGAAATGTTTGATGCAATGAAAGACACATATCTTAAGGAACGCGCTGCAGATATAAAAGATGTCGGGAACAGGATAATATCAAATCTGCGTGGACAGATATACGACCTCTCAGAAATTCCCAATGGTACCATTGTTGTTGCAAGGGACCTCAGTCCGTCAGACACCGCCCAAATGGATAAGTCAAAGGTTGAGGCTTTCTTGACAGATGAGGGTGGTAAGACCTCTCATACGGCTATTATGGCCAGGACGATGGAAATACCTGCTGTGGTTGGACTTGGCGATGTCACCCATCAGGTAAAAGACGGCGACATTGTTATTGTGGATGGCAATGAGGGAGAGGTCTATTTAAACCCTGACAATGACACCCTCAGTTTATACATGAAAAAAAAGGAAGAATACGAGGAGTATAAGGAAAAGCTCAAGAGCCTTACCACACTCCCGGCACTTACCAGAGATGGGAGAAAGGTGGAGCTGGAAGCAAACATAGGTACTCCCAAGGATGTTGAGGCAGCTCTTTCCAACGGTGCAGAGGGGATAGGACTTTTCAGGACAGAGTTTCTTTATATGGACAGGAACAACCTGCCCACTGAGGATGAACAGTTTGAGGCATATAAGAAAGTTGTCACGTCGATGGGTTGCAAAAGGGTGACCATAAGGACTCTGGATATCGGCGGAGATAAAGACATACCATACCTTGGCCTTGAAAAAGAAGAAAACCCATTCCTTGGTTGGAGGGCTATAAGGTTTTGTTTAGATAGGCCTGAGATATTCAAAACTCAGCTCAGGGCCATATTGAGGGCCAGCGCCTATGGCAAGGTAAGCATAATGTATCCTATGATATCCGATATAGAAGAGGTAAGGAAGGCCAATAAGTTGCTGGAAGAAGCCAAAAGTGAGCTCAGGAGCAATGGTATACCGTATGACCTCAACATTGAGGTGGGTATAATGGTAGAAATCCCATCCGCTGCCCTCACAGCCGATATACTGGCCCGCGAGGTGGACTTCTTTAGCATAGGCACTAATGACCTTACACAATATACCCTGGCGGTGGACAGGGGTAACCAGAGGGTAAGGGGCTATTATAACTACTTCCAGCCCGGCGTATTGAGGCTCATAAAGTACTGTATAGAACAGGCCCACAAACATGGCATATACACAGCTATGTGCGGTGAGATGGCTGGTGACCCGGAAGCCACAAAGATACTTTTGGGACTGGGACTGGATGTATTCAGCATGAGCGCCTCATCTATACCACTGGTAAAAGATGTCATAAGGAATACTACCATGGAAGAAGCCAGGGCATTAGCGGAGAAGGCATTAATGAATGGATAGTTCCATATTGACATATAATTCTTCATGTGATACTCTGATTATAGAACTCGATAGATTTATCAGTATCAGCGTGTTACTCTAAAATTTGGAGGCATGAGCTGAAAGGGTGGATGGTCACCTTTTCAGCTTTTTATTTGCCTAAATTTAAATTATAAGGAGGTATCATCTATGAACAGTAAGGGCTTTCTTGGCGAGCTGCAAAAAATCGGTAAGGCTTTGATGATCCCTATAGCTGTTTTACCAGCCGCAGCTTTGCTTTTAAGGCTTGGAGCACCTGATGTATTCAACATACTTGTGGTTACGAATGCCGGTGGTGCTATATTTGACAACCTGGCCCTGCTTTTTGCCATAGGTATATCTATAGGCATAGCGGGGAATGACGGTGTGGCAGGCCTGGCCGGTGCGGTAGGCTATCTGGTCCTTACCAGGGTTACTAGCATAATGAATAAAGACATAAACATGGGTGTACTGGCTGGCATAATAATGGGCCTTGTGGCCGGTTACCTGTATAACAGGTATCATGACATCAGGCTTCCGGACTGGCTGGGCTTTTTTGGTGGAAAGAGGTTTGTGCCTATTATCACGGCGGTCACAGCACTAATACTTGGTATATTATTTGGCTTTATATGGCCTCCTGTACAGGCGGGGATAAACGGCCTTGGACAATGGATAATAGGTGCAGGAGTTTTTGGCGTATTTATCTATGGGATATTGAACAGGCTGCTGATACCGCTTGGCCTGCACCACGTAATAAACAGCCTGGTATGGTTTGTATTTGGAACATTTACTAATACTGCAGGCAAGGTTGTAACTGGAGACCTCAACAGGTTCTTTGCTGGTGATCCTACTGCTGGCATATTTATGACAGGCTTCTTCCCCATATTTATGTTTGGCCTTCCTGCAGCATGCTTTGCTATGATAAGAGCGGCCAGGCCGGAGAACAGGAAAGCCATATCAGGTTTTATGATAGGAGCAGCGCTGACCGCATTCCTCACCGGCATTACTGAGCCGATAGAGTTTTCATTCCTATTTGTTGCTCCTGTGCTGTATGTAGTACATGCAGTTCTGACGGGTATATCACTGGCAGTAACCTATGCCCTTGGGATTCGCTCGGGGTTTGGTTTTTCAGCAGGGCTTATTGACTATGTATTGAGCTACGGCATAGCCTCCAAACCGCTGCTGCTCTTGCTGATAGGCGTTGTGTACTTTTTCATATATTACTTTGTGTTTTACTGGTTTATCACAAAATTCAACCTTCCAACACCCGGACGCCTTGCTACCGATGGGGAGTTTGTAAACCCGGCAGCAGAGATAATGGGTAACGCACCAGTACAGAGCAAAAGCGAAACTCATGAGGACATTAAGAGAATGGCAGAGGGTTACCTAAGGGAACTAGGAGGAAAGGATAACATAGTCTCTTTGGAGGCCTGCGTCACCAGGATCAGGCTTGGAGTAAAAGACGACTCCATTATATCTGATGACAGGCTGAGAAAGATTGGTGCAACAGCCGTGGTCCACATGGGCAAAAACAGCCTTCAGGTGGTGGTAGGCACGAAGGCAGACCTGATTGTTCAGGAAATGCAGAAAATGATGTAAAAATTACAGGGGAGGAAGACCTCCCCTGTAATTTTTGGATATGCTATAATAGGGTAGAACAAAGGAAAGGATGGTTGCATTGTTCGGCTTTTTTAAACGACATAATACAGTGGATATTTTTTCACCTGTAAATGGGACAATAGTTGATTTAGGAAATGTACCAGACCCGGTTTTTGCCCAGAAGATGGTTGGTGATGGCGTGGCGATAGAGCCTACTGACGGACTTATTGTATCACCGGTGGACGGTGAAGTTTTGCAGCTTTTCCCTACGCTTCACGCCATAGGGTTAAGGAGTAAGGAGGGCCTGGAAACCCTTATTCATATAGGGATAGACACTGTGGAACTCAAGGGGGACGGTTTTACAGCACTTATAAAACAGGGAGATGTTGTTACTGTGGGTACACCGCTTATAAAGGTTGACTTGGATAAGTTAAAGTCTTCAGGTAAATCTGCGGTAACCCCGGTTATATTGACCAATGGAGAGATTATCCAGTCCATAGAGAAGAGGTATGGGGACGTCGAGGCAGGTGTGGATACTATAATGGTGGTCGCTATTAAGTGAGATTGCATATATGATTCTATTGTAAGAAGATGTTCTATCGGAATTTATAACACAATTTTTGGGGGGATAAATATGTTTGCCATAACCAATGGTAGGGTTATTGCTGGAAGCCAGATTGTGGATAGTGTTGTAATCGTAGATAAGGACAGGATAGTAGACCTCAGGGACGCTGTCCCCGTGGGTATTAGGAGAGTAGATGCCAGGGGAATGTACGTTTCACCGGGGTTTATAGAGATCCATATGCACGGGAGGAATGGTTATGACACCATGGATGCCAGCTTTGATGCAATAAATGGGCTTTCTAAGGCTCTTATTGCGAGTGGTGTGACAGGTTTTCTTGCTACCACCATGACCATGCCCGGGGAAAATATCAAAAGGGCGGTAAGGACTGTGGGTGAATCCATGGGTAAGGTGGAGGGGGCAAGGCTACTTGGGCTTCACATGGAGGGACCTTTTATATCTAAAGAGCATAAGGGGGCTCAGCCTGAAGATTATATAAAGATGCCGTCAATGGATGAGTTTATGAGCCTGTGTGATGGGTTTGACAGCATTGTAAAGCTTATTACTGTTGCACCTGAGACAGATGGGGCAGTAGAATTTATAAGAAAATTAGCTAATATGGGTACAGTGATATCCATGGGCCATACCAATGCTACCTATGATGAGGCCATGAAGGGAATAAAGGCAGGTGCAAAGAGCTCTACGCATACTTTTAATGGTATGAGGGGATTTCACCACAGGGAGCCGGGAGCCCTTGGGGCTGTATTTGACAGTGACATATTTGCTGAGTTTATCTGTGATGGTGTACATGTCCATTTTGCTGCATTACGTACACTTCTTAAGATAAAGGGCGTAGAGAGGTCAATACTTGTCACAGACTCTATGAGGGCGGCTGGCCTTGCCGATGGGGTATATGATCTGGGCGGGCAGCAGGTTTTTGTGAAAAGTGGCCAGGCCAGGCTTGCTGACGGGACTATTGCAGGCAGCACGCTTACCCTGGATGCTGCTGTGCATAATGCAGTAGAACATCTTGGTGTCACCATACCAGAGGCCGTCCGCATGGCGTCATATAACCCGGCAAAACTCCTGGGGCTTAATGATATGGGAGAGATAAAGAAGGGGAATATGGCGGACATAATATTTTTCGATGAAGACATAAACATAAAAGGGATGTTTATAGCAGGGGATAGAGTATTCTAATTTATCCTCATTACACCCAAATCATATTTTAATTGGTGATATAAATGTATCATGTGAAAAAGGTCCTCAACAATAATGTCGTCCTGACAGAAAAGGAGGGCAAAGAGATAATACTGATAGGACGCGGCCTTGGATTTATGGAGACAATTGATGAATCCTGCATAGAGAAGAGATTTGTCTTAGAATACAATACGAGAGAAAAGTTCAAGGGACTCTTGGAGTCTGTGGATGAGCAGGTGATTGGCCTGGCCGAGGAGATAATCACGATGATAGAGCAGGAGACAGGCAAGAAACTTTCAGAACACATCCACATCTCCCTGGCAGACCATATAGGCTTTGCCATAGACCGTATAAAACTGGGCATTGAGATTAAAAATCCGTTTAATGCTGAACTAAAGGTGCTATATCCTGAGGAGTATGCCCTGGCAGAAAAAGCTGTACTTATGGTGGGAGCTAAGCTTGGGGTAATGATGCCTGCCGATGAGACAGGGATAATAGCCATGCACATACATGCCGGGATGGAGAATAACAGCCTGTCAAAGACAGTTAAATACACCAGTATAATAAATGAACTGGTGGAAACTATAGAGAGGGAGATGGGTGTCTCAATAGACAGGTCGGGTATGGACTACGCCAGGTTGATCACCCACCTGAGGTTTGCCTTAGACAGGGTAGATAAGGATAAGCCTATAGATAATCCTCTTATTAACACCATAAAGAGGAAATACAAAAGGTCGTACCGTGTGGCCAATAAACTTAAAAACATAATAGAGGGATATCTTGATAGAGATGTACCTGAGGGCGAGGTGGGATACCTTGCCATACATATAGAGAGGGCTCTGGAAGCCTCTAAGGAGGTTTAGGATGCTTAGGAAGGAAAAAGTTTATAGACTTCTCTATGATGAGTGCAGCAGGATAAAGACAAAGGACATAAAGGACGATGTGGGGTTTTCGGCTGAATACATAGCCTCAAAGCTGAATTTGACAAGGAATAACGTCTCGGCGGATTTAAATGCCCTGTACAGAGAGGGCAGGGTATATAAGATAGAGGGAAGGCCGACACTTTATCTTACCAGGGATTGGGCAGATGAACATGGAATCACAGGCAGCAAACCTAAGAGTGAGAGGTCTGCAAATACCATCAATATGGACATTTTTAGCGACATGGTGGGTCATGACGGCAGCCTCCTCCCGTATATAAAACAGGCACAGGCAGCTATGCTCTATCCTCCGAAGGGCCTGGCCACACTCCTCCTGGGAGAAACCGGGGTAGGAAAGACCACATTTGCAGAGCATATGTACCTTTTTGCCAGGGCCAATGGAGTCATAAAGGAAGACGCACCCTACGTTGTCTTTAACTGTGCTGACTACTCCAATAACCCTCAGCTTTTAATGTCCATACTGTTTGGGAGTGCAAAGGGTGCGTACACCGGGAGTGATGTTGACAGGGTAGGGCTTGTAGAAAAGGCTGGCGGGGGGATATTATTTTTGGATGAGGTGCACAGGCTGCCTCCTGAAGGCCAGGAAATGCTGTTTAACATAATAGACAGGGGACTTTACAGGAGGCTTGGTGAGGTGAGCGAGAGGAAGGCTGATATCATCATAATTGCTGCCACAACCCGGGACCCCAGGTCTGCCCTCCTGGAGACATTTTTAAGACGTTTTCCTATAATGATAAAACTTCCTTCCCTTAAGGAAAGGGGCCTTGCAGAAAAACTGGAGATCATATCTGACTTTTTTAATAAAGAGGCTGAGCGGGTAAAAAGACCCATTAAGGTGGCTCGGGATGTTATGCTCTCACTGCTATTATATAAGCCATCAGGAAATGTGGGTGAACTGAAGTCGGACATAGAGCGCATATCATCCAGGGGGTACTTGGACTACCTTATAAACCAGGATGAGATGAGGATAACCTTAAGCCATCTCCCAGAGAATATAAGGGAGGCAATATTGACTCCAGGGGATGAAAAGAGGTCCGCTGAAAAGCTCTTAAAGTATGGGGATTATGTGTTTGATGGGGCGTCTTTTGAGAGGCAGAAAAGCGAAAGAGACCCATATGATTTTTCTATGGAGGTATATGAATATCTGGATGAAAAGAGCAGGGAATACAGGGGAAATGGGCTATCAAAGGGAGAGATGACCGACAGGCTCTTAAAAGACCTGGAAGAGGTATTCTTAAGATACAGGGAAGGCATATTATCTATAGGTATAAAAGAGCAGGAACTTGCCAGATTTTTAAGTGCAGACATAATAAGCAGCGTAAAGGTACTCTCTGAAGAGGTGTTGAAGAAATTTAATTACCACATCAAGGAGGATACTTTGATAGCCTTAGCCTTTCACATAAACTCCATGTTTGTGAGGAAAAATAAGGTAAACCCCATAAACCTCGATGACATCAAGAGTGGACATCCAGTGGAGTATGGGGTGGCCTCTTACATGGTGGAGCGGTTAAAGAGCCTTTTAAAGAGGGATATACCAACCTATGAGGCCGGGTTTATAAGCATGATACTCTACCTTACCAATGGGGAAGAGAGACCCAAAAAGATAGGGGTAATGGTTATAGCTCACGGGGAAGGGACTGCCACCGGCATGGCGGATGTGGCAAACAAGCTCTTGAGGACTGACCATGTGAAGGCCATAGACATGAGCTTAGATGACAACCCCGAAGATATTTTAGAGAGGGCAATCGGCCTAGCCAAGGACATAGATGAAGGCAAAGGGATACTTTTAATGGTAGACATGGGCTCACTTAAGGTGTTCGGGGAGGAAATAGAGAAGCGCACAGGGATAAACACCATCACCATAGACAATGTAAGCACCCCTGCGCTCATAGAGGCTGCCCACAGGTCCATGCTACCCTATTCTACGCTGCGCGATGTAGCAAGGGCTGTACTGGATTTAACCAGGAATTTAATAGCTGCGACATCGAAAGAGGTAAACGGGAGTACACAGAGGGAAAGGGTGATATTTACCGTCTGCAGTACAGGGGAAGGGACAGCCATGTACCTTAAGGAGGTAATAGAAAGGGCCCTCAAGAAGAACAACATAGAGGGTGTAGATGTAATAGAAATCAATATAAGTGACAGGAAAAAAGCAGTAGAAAACATGAAAAGGATTGCTGCAGGACGCCAAATAGCAGCCATTGCCGGCAGCATCAACCCGGAAATGCCCGGGGTTCCATTTATAAACTTGATGGAGTTTGTCACCGGAAATGGCCTGGAAAGGGTTTTAAGGCTTATCTCCGGCAGTACTCAACTCAGGGCAGATATAAAGGATGAAGACAGGACAGTGGTCTATGGGGCGATCATGGATGCCCTTGATGAAAATCTGAACTTCTTATCAGGGAAAAAACTCATGCCATTTCTTGACAAGTATGCCAGGATGATTGAGAAGGAGAAGGATATTAAGCTGGATAACCACAAATACACGCTGTTTACTATGCATATGGCATATGCCATAGAGAGGTTCAAATTTGCGAGCAGGGTTGTAGAAGGTGCACTGCCACCAGATCCTCTTATAAGAACAGTATATGAGGATTTTGGTGTAACTCTGGAAAGTGATGAATTAAAAATAATTGAGGAAATTATAAAATAGGGAAGGAAATATTAGTTTAATAGAGAATAATAACTATAGAATAATAAACATCGGGAGGGAAAACATGGAAAACTATAGCAGTCTTGACTTAATCACCATAGCCATAGAAATGGAAGACAAGGGTAATGCTTTTTATAAAAAAGCTGCCGCAAAACTTGAAGATGGAGAGGCAAGATCCATATTCTTGAGATTGTCAGATGAAGAATTAAAGCACAAAGAAAGGTTTAAGGAACTTCAGTCTGTAGCCATAGACGAGATGGCAGGTGACAAATCAGCTGACTTTTTTGATATGGAGGCCAGCAAGTATATTGATGATCTCGTACATGCATCTGTATTTCCAGAGGACGAGGACATAGATAAGGTCCTGGAGGGCATCAGGGAGCCCCTTGATGCTATAAACATGGCATTGGACCTGGAGAAAGATTCTATCCTGCTGTATCAGGCGCTCTCTGAGGGCACAAAGAACAGAAACACCAGGGAGACGGTCCTGAGCATAATAATTGAGGAGAGAAAGCATATCTCACTCTTAAATTCAATTAAGCTCAACTATCGTAATATATAATAGTGTCTTATTGGGTATTATTGTTATCCCATATTTATATGGATGAGTATTGCACTGTATTAGATGGTATATGAGACCCTGTAAATAGGCCTTTTGTGAGGGAAACCAAACCTGGCATGATTTTTGCTACATAGTCTGGTGCCCTCACAAAAGGCCTTTATATTTTCTAAGTCAGGAGGTGCAGCTTTTGAAGAAAACGGCATTAATTTTAATAAGCCATGGCAGGATGGCTGAGGAAACACTGAAAAGTGCGGAGATGATTGTCGGCAATATCGATAGTGCATACGCAGTATCAATGGATGCAAAGGATGGAGCTGAGGGCCTAAAGAAAAAGATAAAGGAGGTGATGGATGAGGTAAAGGGTTATAGCAATATAATAGTAATGGTGGACCTTATTGGCGGGACACCATCCAATGTGGCGACTACAGAACTCTTCAAGAATGAGAAAGTAAAACTCATAAGCGGGTTTAATCTGGGAATGGTTCTGGAGTTTGCCACCTCTTATATCGATGATGCCGAAGAGCTTAAAGATCACCTTGTAGAGGTGGGCAAAAGCGGTATCAAAGATGTCTTTAAAGAAATTGCAGGCATTATGAAAAATTAAAAGGAGGGGAATTTATGGAAATTGCATTCTGGCAAATACTATTTTTGACGGTATATGCCTTCGTTGCACAGCTTGATGCTTTAAGCCTTCAGATTTCACTGGGTAATCCTTTGATGGCCGGTTTTGTTACAGGACTTATAATGGGTAACATTCCAATGGGCCTTACAGTGGGTGCTACGCTACAGTTAATGGTGCTGGGTGTGGCCACATATGGAGGCGCTACAGTACCGGACTTTATGTCGGCAGCAGTTATAGGGACTGCATTTGCGATAATATCAGGGCAGGATGTGGAGTTTGCTATAGGGATTGCCTTACCTATAGGGCTTTTACTCACGCAGCTGGATATACTGGCCAGGCTATCCAACACATATTTCCAGCATAGGGCTGACAGGTATGCTGAAGATGGAAATGCAGATGGAGTGGCCAGAATGAACCTTATGGGAATAATACCATGGGGCCTTAGCCGTGCCATTCCTGTGTTTTTGGGGCTGTATTTCGGAAGTGAAGTTGTCAAGGCTATCACAGCATATCTGCCACAGTGGCTCATGGGTGGCCTTAAGGTTGCAGGTGGTATCCTCCCTGCCATGGGTGTTGCAATACTGATGAGGTATCTACCTCTAAAGAAGTTTTATCCCTTTATGATTATCGGCTTCGTACTGGCAGCATATTTAAAGGTAAGTCTGATAGGTATAGCATTGATTGGATTTGCGGTTGCGGCTGCCTACCTGTTCTTAAAGAATGAATTAAAGCCTCAGACAGAAGGAGGAGATATCGATGACTGATGCAAAGGTGGAGAAAAAGGTTACAAAAAGAGACCTGCTTTCTGTATTCTGGAGGACAATACTGGGGCTTCAGATGGGATGGAACTACGAAAAGATGCAGGGCCTTGGGTACTGCTTCGCTATAATGCCAATACTGAAAAAACTTTATAAGAGCAAGGAAGAGATGACAAAAGCTTTGAAACTGCATCTGCAGTTCTTTAATACAACCCCTGCCATGGCTCACCTTATTGTGGGTGCCGATATAGCTATAGAAGAGGAATACGGCCTGGCCAATGAGGACACAATAAGCGGTATTAAGACAGGTCTTATGGGACCATTTGCAGGTATAGGAGATACTGTATTTGTTGCTATATACAGAACAATTGTATTCAGTGTGGCATCCTATATGGCACTGCAGGGGAATGTAATAGGTGCTCTAATTCCTGTTATACCGGCCATAGCCATATGGTGGGTAAGGTATGAGTTTACGGTAATAGGTTATGAACAGGGCAGAAGGATAGCTGTAGGATTTGCCAACCAATTGAAACAGCTCACAGAAGGTGCTGCCATACTGGGGCTTACGGTTATAGGTGGCCTGGCCCCGGCGGTTGTAAAGGCCAATGTCCCGCTGGTGTTCAAAAGCGGTGAGGTAGAGCTAAAAGTCCAGGATATGCTAAACAACATTATGCCATCTATGGTGCCAATGGCGATAGTATTGCTGTCATACTGGCTTTTAGGCCGTAAAGGTTTTAACTCTACAAAACTTATTATATTCCTTTTGGTACTGGGTGTGGTATTATATAATCTGAAGATATTAGGATAAAACTTGGAGGTTAATTTATGGCAATAATTCATGTTAGAATTGATGAGAGACTTATACACGGCCAGGTGGCTACCGTGTGGAGCAATTCACTGGGTGTCACCCGGATAATGGTAGTAAATGACGAGGCTTCAAAAGATGAAATCCAAAAGAGCGTTTTGAAGATGGCAACACCTCCCGGGATAAAACTCTCTGTCCTTACCGTAGCAGACGCAGCAGAAAGGATAAAGGCAGGTAAGTATGATGCTGACAGGGTTTTTATGATATTTAAAAATCCGAGGGACTGCCTGAGGCTTATTGAGGCTGGAGTAAATCTGCCTGAGATAAATGTGGGCAATATGGCCCACAAAGAGGGAGCTACACAGGTAAAGAAATCTGTCAATGTCACTAAAGAAGATGTAGAGATATTTAAAAAACTTGATTCAATGGGCATAAAGATGACAGCAAGGATGATTCCAGATGAACCGGCAAATAATTTTATGGATCTCATAAGGGGCTTGATATAATGCTGAATGCAGACAGAGTCAATTATCTCAGGGATTTCCTTGCAAAATGCATGGCTGAGGGGGCTTTTCCTGGTGCCTGTTTTGGCATAGTGTCTGTGGATGAGTCCTATTCTGGATTCATGGGGAATGCACAGGTAGAACCAATAAAAAGGGAAATGAGGGGGGACAGTGTATTTGACCTGGCCTCCCTTACTAAGGTTATAGCTACCACCACCTCTATCATGATTTTAATAGAGAATGGAGAAATCGGGTTATATGACAGGATTAAAAGCATTTTACCGGGATATAGATACGAAGATACTACAATATTTCAGCTTCTGACCCATACATCAGGCCTGCCTGCTGAGATAAAGTTTTACCGTATGTGCAGAAATTATGAGGAGGTCATAGACAGGCTATATGATGTGGAGCTTGAATATAAGCCGGGGGAGAAGGTCTTATACTCCGACCTGGGGTTTATGCTTCTGGGCCTTGTTGTAGAAAAAGTGGCAGAGCCGATATATAAATTTGCCAATATGTATGTCTTTGAACCCATGGGGATGTTTGATACGTGTTATAACCCTCCAGAGGAATTAAAAAAGAGATGCGCTGCCACGGAATATAGTGAGGATAGGGGTATGATTGTAGGGGAAGTACATGACGGCAACGCATATATAATGGGAGGCGCAAGCGGCCATGCAGGACTCTTTTCTACTGTCCCCGACCTGATGAGATTTGTTGAAATGATATTAAATGACGGATACTATAAAGGGAAGAGGATACTTGGCAGAGCGGCTATTGATGCGATGGGCAGATGCTATACCGAGGGCCTGAATGAGAGGCGTGGTCTGGGATGGGAGCTAAAGACACCTGGCCACTCCATGGGAGACCTTGTATCAGATAATGTACTTTATCACACAGGTTTTACAGGAACATCCATACTCATAGACAGACAGTATGGCCTAGGCTTTGTCCTTTTGACTAACAGGGTACATCCCACAAGAGAAAACCAAAAGCTCATTCCCTTGAGAGGATATATAAACAACATAGCAATGACTACAATTTTAAAATAAGAAGGGACTGGTATTATGGACCTGGACAGGTTAACCACGGAAGGCAGAAATCCAGATACAATGGACATAGACACACTAGATACCATGGGCATTTTAAGAAAGATCAATGATGAGGACAAAAAGGTGGCCTTAGCTGTAGAGCAGGAACTGCCATCTATAGCAAAAGCCGTCGATATAATAGTGGAATCCATCAAAAAAGGCGGGAGGATATTTTATGTAGGTGCAGGTACCAGCGGCAGGCTGGGTGTGCTTGACGCCTCAGAGTGTCCGCCAACATATGGTGTAAGTCCTGAACTCTTCCAGGGAGTGATAGCGGGGGGCATTAAGGCTCTCTATTCATCTACGGAGGGGGCAGAGGACGACAGGGAACAAGGGAAAAGGGACCTATCAGAAAAGGGGCTTAAAGACATAGACGTGACTGTTGGTATTGCTGCCAGTGGTAGGACGCCATATGTCCTCGGTGCCGTTGATTACGCCAGAAGCACAGGCTGCAGAACCGTAGGCATAGCCTGCAATAAAGACAGTGAACTGGAAAAGATTGTGGACGTCATGATAGCCCCCGAGGTTGGGCCCGAGGTCATTATGGGCTCTACACGGATGAAGGCGGGTACAGCACAGAAGTTGGTCTTAAATATGCTCTCCACTGCCTCTATGATAAGGCTTGGCAAGGTGTACACAAACCTCATGGTGGACATGAAGGCCAGTAATGAAAAGCTCTTAGCCAGGGCCAGGAGGATAGTAAAGCTGGCCACAGGTGCTCCAGATGAAATTGTTGAAGAGGCATTAGAGGGATCAGGATATCACTCCAAGACCGCCATATTGATGATCTTAAAGGGCATATCGAGGGAGCAGGCAGAAGAAGAACTCAAAAAAGCAGACGGATTTATTAGGAAGGCGCTTTAGCCTTCTTTTTTATTTTGCCACATTTATGAGGAAAAGGTTTGGACTTAAAGAGATAGAATATATAGTATAGAATAAAAATAAAGAGGAGGGAAGCGGATGCAGCTGGATACCCGTTGCATTGACATATTAAATTATCTCCTTGAAACAGACAAGCCGGCTACGACCTCTAAACTGGCTGAAGTCTTTAAGGTCAGTACCAGGACAATAAGATATGATTTAGACAGGATAGATGACTGGCTGAAGGAGAATAACATTTCACCCGTTGAGAGAAAACCCAATACAGGGGTCTATCTTAGAGAAAAGAAATCTATTGCAGACGCCCTATCCTCGATTAACTATTATGAATATGGGCCTGGCCGCCTGGAGAGGGAAGACATACTTAAGGCCCTTATCTTAAAGGCTAGGGATGAAATTAAGATAGATGAACTGGCAGAAAAGCTCTATGTCAGCAGGAACACAGTAATAAATGACCTTAAGAATGTAAGGGATTGGTTTAAAAGGTTTAATATAAATATTAAGCCTACAAAAAATGGTCTTAAAGTAATTGGCAAGGAAAAGGACATAAGGAGGGCAGCAATAGAACTCCTTACCGATGAAGTGGACACTGCAAAGATTTTAGAATATCTGGAAGGATGGAACTTTGGGCCTGGTGCCGGGAAAGAGATGTCTGATTTCATCTCTGAGGAAGACACTAAATTTTTATCAGAGGTCTTAAGGGAGGCAGAAAGAGAACTGGGATACAGACTCTCCGATATGGACTTTTCAGGACTCATACTGCATCTTGCAATTGCGGTAAAGAGAATAAAGCTGGGAAGGAACATAATGATGCCACATGAAGAAATAAAACAGCTTCAGGTTACCAAGGAATTTGCAGTTGCTTCTCAGATAGCCAGCTGTATAGAGAGCCACTATGGTATAGAAGTCCCGATAGAGGAAATGGGATATATTACACTCCATCTCCTGGGCAGTAAGTCTACCACGGCAGTAGATATAGAAAAGGAAAACTGGCTTGACGTGGAGTTTATGACCTCAGAACTCATAAAAAAGGTAGAAGAAGAGCTGAAGGTAGATCTGGAACATGATGATATTCTCTTTAAAGGATTAAAGGAACATCTCACACCCACACTCTACAGGATAAAAAATGACCTTCCCGTGAAGAACCCACTGCTGGATGACGTTAAAGCCAACTACCCAAAGCTGTTCAAAGCAGTGGAAAAAGCAGTAAAGATAGTGGAAAATTATGCAGGTAAGAGGATTAATGAAGATGAGATTGGCTATATATCATTTCATTTTGGAGCAGCATTAGAAAGAATGAGGTCCAAAAGGTCCATTAGAGCCGTACTGGTTTGCAGTACGGGGCTTGGTACGGCCAGGCTGCTGGCTACCAGGGTAATGAATGAGTTTGAAAATATAATTATTGAAGATATCACATCCTATCATGGGCTAAAAGAACTAAAGACAGATGCGGACATTATTATCTCAACAATAAATTTAAAAGACACAACACTGCCGTATGTAAGAGTATCACCTATGCTTGCAGAAGAGGATATAGACAGTATAAAAAGAATTTTAAGGGAGATTTATATAAAACCTGAACCAATCAATGGCGATAAGCTCGAGCAAGTTATAAAGGCAATAAAACGATACGCCATAGTAACAGACGAAGCGGGGTTAAAAGAAGAATTAAGCAGGATCATCGCACCAAAAATACCACATTTGATTTCGAGGGAGGTAAGACAACCAGTGTTAAATGACCTTTTAACGGAGAAAACAATCAAACTAAATGTAGAAGTGGATAACTGGGAGGAGGCAATAAGGGAAGGTGGGAAGCTTTTACTTGAAGCAGGTAAGATAGAAGCAAGATATATTGACGCTATGATAAAGACGGCAAAGCAGCTCGGGCCATACATCGTTATAGCACCCGGCATAGCTATGCCTCACGCCAGGCCTGAAGATGGAGTAAAGGAGGTGGGGATGAGCCTTATAACACTAAGGACTCCGGTAAATTTCGGACATCGACAAAATGACCCTGTAAAGATTGTGGTGTGCCTATGCGCAGTAGACAATAACAGCCATATAAAGGCACTATCACAACTGGTAAAGTTTTTGAGCAGTGAAGATGTTCAAAGTGTGCTCATTAAGGATATAAATAAAGAAAGAGTCATAGATTATATCATAAAATATTCGTCGTAGAAGGAGGAGACTAAATGAAGATATTAACAGTATGCGGGTTGGGCCAGGGTACAAGTCTATTGTTAAGAATGAATGTAGAGGAGGTGTTAAATGAATTAAAAATACAGGCTGAAGTGGATCATATGGATGTCAGCTATGCGGCGTCTGAGAATGCAGAATTAATACTTACATCACCCCAGTTAGCACCCTTGCTGGAACGAAACCCGGCGCAAAAAATTATTATCAACAATTACTTTGATAAAAATGAGATTAAAGAAAAGTTAAAAGAATACTTTAATATTTAAATAAGGGGGAATAGAATGTGAATACCTTAATTTCAACAGCTCAGTGGTTGGCTGACAACATATTTGGACAGCCTGCATTCTTAATAGGTTTGGTTGCCTTGGTTGGACTCTTACTTCAAAATAAGCCAGCATCTGTGGTGGTAAGTGGCACTTTGAAGACCATTTTGGGATTTTTAATAATTAGTGCGGGTTCGGGGGTTCTTACAGGAGCGTTGGGCATATTTGAGCCAATGTGGAATACCATATTTGGTATAGAGTCACCACCTGTTTTACAGGGGACGCCAGATTTTCTTGCAGAATACGGGAGCATAGTGGCATTAGTAATGACATTTGGTTTTTTGCTGAATGTATTATTGGCCAGGTTCACGAAATTTAAATATATTTATCTTACAGGCCATATGATGTTCTGGGTAACACTGATAACCACAGCAATTTTAGTAGAAGCCATCCCAGGAATTTCAAAAACCGCCTTATTGATAATTGGGAGTTTATTAATGGGTGTGTATTGGACACTACAGCCTGCATATACTCAAAAGTTCATGAAAAAAATAACCGGCAACGACCAGATCGCGTTGGGGCATACTTCATCTTCTGTATCTTTTCTGGCTGCGATAGTTGGAAAATATATTGGCAATCCAGAGCAAAGCACAGAAAAGATAAAATTGCCAAAGGGATTAGACTTTCTAAAGGATTCCAACGTGATTATAACAATAGTGATGGGTTTACTTTATGCAGTAGGTGCGACTATCATTTATTTGAGGCCAGATTTTGGAACAAATCCTGCAATACAACAGTTAGCTTCTAAGGCAGGCTCACAGAACTTTATAATATATGGGTTTTTGCAGGGCTTTCAGTTCGCGGCAGGTATAGCGGTTATCTTATATGGAGTGAGGTTATTTATAGGTGAACTTGTACCGGCGTTCAAGGGTATTGCTACAAAAATAGCACCAAATGCAGTTCCAGCTTTGGATTGTCCAGTAGTATTTCCATATGCGCCAACTGCTACAATCATAGGCTTCTTATCGGCTTTTGTAACAGCTCTGCTATGGCTGGTTGTATTAGGTACCTCAGGAGCACATGCCTTTGTACCAACAATGATAGTAATATTCTTCCATGCAGCGACTGCCGGTGTTTTTGGCAATATTACCGGTGGAGTGAGAGGAGCTATAGCAGGTGGTATAATAACATCGACTGTTGTTGCTTTAGGACAGTGGTGGATGGTAGGTGCATTAGCCCATACTGTACCTGATACGGTTTTGTGGGCGGCAGACTCTGACATGTTTATTTTTGGCTTTATCTTGTCATCAGTAGCAAAACTATTTGCCGGGATATAAACCTCAAGCCCGTTTTAACGGGCTTGAGACATTTTAGGAGGTATGTAAAATGAGGTTTGTAAGGACTATAAAAGGTGATATCGACCCATCAAAATTGGGAATAACATATTCACATGAGCATTTATATTCTAAACCACCCTATTGGGTCAGTGGCAAAGATGAAGATCTGGTTGTAGATGATACAGCGAAGATTGTTAATGAAATAAAGATGTTCATAGATGCTGGCGGCAATTCCATTATAGAAGGAACTGCAATCGACTATGGGAGAGATGTTTTAAAATTAAAAGAAATAGCAGATAACGTTGACATTAATATTGTTTGTACAACAGGTTTTAATAAAGGACTCTATTATGAAAAATGGGTACATGAGATGCCTATGGAAGAGATGGTTGAACTAATGATAAAAGAAGTCATGGAGGGCTATAAAGATACTGGAATAAAGTGTGGGCAGATTAAAATTGGTACAAGCTATAATACAATTACACCAACAGAAGAAAAGGTAATAAGAGCCGCTGCAAAGGCCCAAAATTATACAAAAGCACCTATGTATGCTCATACGGAAATAGGGACTATGGCGTTAGAACAAATAGAAATATTAAGGCAAGAGGGGATTGACCTGACTCATGTGGCCTTTGGCCATATGGATAGAAATCCTGATATGTGGTATTACCTCAAAATAGCAGAAACAGGTGCTTACCTTATATTTGATGGTCTTGGAAAAGTAAAGTATTATCCAGAAAGTGTAAGAATAAATTCTATTATAGAACTCTGCAAGAAAGGCTATCAAAAGAAAATAATGATTTCTGGGGATATGGCAAGGAAGTCATATTATATTGAATATGGTGGTGGGCCTGGCCTAACCTTTATACTAACCAAATGGGTGCCAAGATTCATAGAAGAGGCGAATTCCCAGGGGTTAAATGGTAAAGAAATAATTGAGGATCTGCTTATAAACAATCCACGTGAATTTTTCAGCTTCAGGGTGTGACACTTATGAATGAATGGCAGGAACTTTCGTGGCAGGAATATGAACAACTAACAAATAAAAAATACGCTATATTACCCCTGGGGGCCTTGGAACAGCATGGCCCACATATGAAACTTGGTACTGATAATTTTCTGGCAGAAGGTGTAGCCCGGCTGTTGTCAGAAAAAATAAAAGGAATTTTGCTTCCTACTATTAATTACGGCCAGGTATGGTCTCTCAAGAGATTTCCCGGTAGTCTCTCGCTATCGACAGATACTCTTAAAGCTATAATAAAAGATATAGCAAGAGGAGTAAAATTTCAGGGAGTACAGTATTTAATAATAGTTAACTCACATATAGGTAATATGACAGCAGTTAAGGAGGCAGCCAGAGAAATATATGATGAGATAGGATTCAGGGTAATATATTTTACTTATCCTGGAATAAATGAAATAGCTAAAAACGTTTGTCAGTCACCTAAGAGCCACCCATCTATAATACATGCCTGCGAGATTGAGACATCAATGATGCTTTATATTGATGATACTAAGGTAGATATGAACAAGGCGGTTACGGAGTATCCAGAATATCCACCGGGCTTTGATGAAACACCAATATATTGGGACGAGGTATCAAGTTTTGGAGTATTTGGAGATGCAAAAGCCGCTACACGCCAAAAAGGAGAGCAGATTATAAATTCAGTGATAAATAACATGATAACTATAATAGAAAATATAACAAGGAGAGATGAGAGTGCTAAGCAATGACTATATAAATAAAATTGGAGAAATTATTGACAAAATAAAAACTCTTGAGTTAAATAATTTAGAGCTCTCTTCATCTGCGATAGCCCGGTGTATAATGGATGGTGGCATTGTCCACATATTTGGATGTGGCCATTCGCATATACTGGGAGAGGAGATGTACTACAGGGCAGGTGGATTAGTACCAGTACATCCTATACTGGACACCGGCCTTATGCTCCATGAGGGAGCAGCCAAAAGCTCAGACCTTGAGAGATTTGAGGGATATGGTACCATCCTTGCAAAATATCAAGACATAAGAAAGGGTGATATAGTTATAGTCATATCAAACTCAGGGAGAAATCCGGTACCCATAGAGATGGCCATATATGCAAAGGGAAAAGAGGCAAGAGTTATAGTGATAACATCTATGGAATATTCAAAATCGCAGCCCTCGAGGCACTCCAGCGGAAAACATTTGTATGAGTTTGGAGATATAGTCATAGATAACCATGGAGTACCTGGGGATGCCGTACTCAAGCTGGATGGCATTCCTGAACCCTTTGCACCTTCTTCCACAGTAATTGGGGCAACTATACTGAATGCTGTCTTTGCCAGGGCAGTAGAGATAATGCATGAGAATGGATATGAGCCGCCAATATTCATAAGCGGCAATATTGATGGGGCAGATGAGCATAATAGAAAACTCATGGAGAGATATAGGGATAGGATAAAATTTTGATAGAGAGGGCCTGGTTTAATTTGATAAACCAGGCCCTCTCTACTACATAAATTGATTTTACTTTTTATGATTGAGATTTGCGGTATTCCATTGCTTCTTTGCTAAGTTCTTTGACGCCCTTATCTTTCCATAGTTCAGTCTGCCATTTAGTGTAATCAAAAGGTTCTCTCATTATTAAAGTGATGAATCTTTCTGCGTTAACTTTTCCAAGATACTTTATAAGTATATCCATACCTTCGGATCGGAGTAAAGTATCATTCTTCATAGTTCATCATCCTCCCATCTTCTAACAAATTCCACTGGATTTACAATATTAATAGAGTCTAAATTTCTCTTTAATAGTTTAATATCGGTTGTTAAAAAGTATTTGCATCTTGTGTAAATGGCACAAGCCAGATGTAATGCATCCTTTGCTTTTATTCCTTTGCCTTCGAGATTTTCAGCAATCAATATAATTTCATCGTTTTCATCACAATCAAAATTAGCTATATTTTTCCATGAACTGATAGTTATTTTCCGTTCTTCAAAAGGATTCATAGCGTTTTCATAATCCAGAATGTATGACCATACTAATTCAAAAAGTCCATTATGTATTGCATCTTGGATATATAATTTAGCTTCTGATTCCAACTTTATTTTCATTTGAGTTTGATCATCAAATGGCCTATTAAAACAACAATTATCAAGATAAATACGCATTATAAAACCCTCCCAATATGGGCTGTTAAGGTCATTATAGCATAGTAAAAGATTAACTTCAATTAACTGATGTCATAGGATTTGTGTCAAGTATTTGTTGGCACCTTTCTATTTACATAATCATCCATTTTTGCATATTCATGTTTATACAGTAGGGGGTTACTACTCGTATATGTTGATTTCATTTTGTGCCTGGTATATTGCTTCTTCATCTATCTCTTTTTGTTTTTTGGAATATGCATAGATGAGTGAGGCAGTTACCAGGTTATTTATTAATCTGGGTATACCCTTGGTAGCAGAGTATACTGCTTCATATGCCGACTTTGTAAATATGTCGTCTGCTGTGCCTGCTATCTCCATTAAAACTGTGTAAACATAATTTTATCACCTCAATCGATAATATCATTAAAGGATATTGATTGGTCTTTAGAACCATCCATACTGTCTATGGGTGTACTTCCGTCATAAATATTGTCTTTACTTGAACCTTTTCGGTTTCCATGGTGTCTTAAAGGTATTTTTGCATTGTCATATAGGTTTACCTGATAAGCTTCTCCAACCTCTTTTCCTTCATGATAGAGGAGAAGTGGTACCGGTAATAAAAGCCATGTTTTTTTAATCTTGCCCTGCTCTTACAGTCAGGACGAGGGCATATGTCCGTCGGTTCCGGGTACTTGTAGTCCCTGTATTTTAGTATGAACTAATGCAAGGTGAAAACTCTCGTAATACCAGGGTATCTATCTGTATTTATACATTCCATAATAAATAAATGTCCATGATGTCATGGAATCATATATGCCTGCGGTGGTTTGCTTCTGCATTTATTTCTTCCATAGTGCTATAACAAAGTAGGAGGCGAATGATAAATGAAAATTGAGGTTTATTCGGACTACGTTTGTCCATTTTGCTACATGGGCAAGGTTGTCCTGGATGCAGTCTACTACATTCAAGCCATATCCATTATAAAGATATTCCTTTATAGCTTATTGACATACGTATAAATACGTACTATAATATAGCCAAGAGGTGGGGGAAATTGACAGAAAAAGAACTTCTAAAACTGCTAAATCAAAACGGCTGGGTTATAACAGAGGGTAAGAAACATCACCTTGCAACTCACCCAGATAAACCAGGAATTAAAATCCCTATCCCCCGCCATAAAAAAGATATCCCAGCAGGTACACTACATAATATCCTGAAAGCTGCAGGGCTTAAATAGGCCTTCTTTTTAAGGCATTATATAAAATCGTAAAGGGAGGATTATTATGAAGTATGTTTATCCAGTAATTTTCACACCCGAAGATAACGGTTATAGCGTAAAGGTCCCAGACTTACCAGGTTGCTTCACTTATGGTGATAGCTTAGCAGACGCTATAGATATGGCACGTGATGCTATATCTATGTGGCTCTGCGATGCCGAAGATAAATCAGAACCAATTCCGCCAGCAAGTGATATAAAAGATGTTGTGCATGATGCCAACAGCTTTGTTAATCTAATTGACGTAGATACTGATTTCTACCGCAAAGAAAATGACAATCGAGCCGTTAAAAAAACCCTTACCATACCAAGTTGGTTAAATGCAAAAGCCGAAAAAGCAAATATAAACTTCTCTCAGGTACTTCAAACCGCTCTAAAAGATCATCTGGGCATTAAGGATAGATCATAACGGCCTACCCTATTTTTTAAGGTTGGCCCATATATATTCCAGAAGCCTGTATAAAGAATGGAAAATGCAGGCATAAAAAAGCCAGGAAAATAATCGTGCCTGTACTTTCGGCAATAAAAAGAACATTATTATCACCTCCTTTTAGATAAATTGACTTAATTTTTATCTAGCATAATTATATCACTAAATAACGTCTGAAAATTGTAACTTTTTTCTACCATTCTCTATGCAGGAACGCATAAATATAATAACCCAGTTAGGAAGATAACTGGGGTGAATTTACTTTATTCATTCCTTATTAATTATATATCATTATATCACTTAAAAACCATGTATGATTTTCTATTTCTAAAATCCCATATTTTTGAGCAATATAAGCCATATAGCGCATCATTTCGGGCTCCAATTAAAATATGTGCTTGACTTATTATCACTTTGAAAGACTGTTATTTCTCAAATTAAATTAGTCCAAAACTATCAAAAATTCTCAGACTAAATAATCCTGTGATAAAATTAATGCTAAAGTAATGTGAGAAATAATTCTCACGTTGGTTTAGCATTAATTTTATGGAGGGATTTTTATGCAGATGATTTTCCATGTAGGTCATGGAAAGATATAGGGATAGGATTGGGTTTTGGGTTATAATTATAGATAAAGATATGTCCTTAAACACTGTGAAAGGAATGGTAGTTTCCATGAGGAAGGATAGGATCTATCAAGAAGTAGTCAATATATGCAAAGAACAGGGAAATAGTGGAACCATAACGGGAATCGATGCGATGACGCTGGCTAAAAGGCTGCACCTTGAGAGGAGCAATGTGAGCTTTGACCTTAACAGGCTTGTAGAGGAAGGATTCTTAGAAAAGGTCAATGGGAGGCCTGTTAGATATAGGGTTGCCGGTAAAGGGTCTGAATCCGGGAATATATTTTCAGGTCTAATAGGCTACGATGGGTCTTTGAAAAAAGCCGTTGATCAGGCAAAAGCTGCCATAGCATATCCTCCTCTTGGGCTGCACACCCTTATTTCGGGGCCAAGCGGTGTTGGAAAATCTTTGCTTGCTGAGTATATGTATAGGTTTGCTGTCCAGATAAGGGGCGGAAAAGATATCCCCTTTGTAAAGTTTAATTGTGCTGATTATGCAAATAATCCCCAGATCCTGCTATCAATCCTGTTTGGCGTTAAGAAGGGGGCGTATACAGGGGCTGATAGAGACAGGCCTGGCCTTGTAGAAGAGGCTAACGGCGGCATACTTTTCTTGGACGAGGTACACAGGTTACCACCAGAGGGTCAGGAAATGCTGTTTTCCATAATAGATTATGGAGAATATAGACCAATGGGTGAGAGTAAGGTAAATAAGGCGGATGTACTCTTTATATGTGCTACAACTGAGTCAATAGATTCATCGCTTTTAAGGACGTTTTTAAGGCGTATACCTATGGTTATAAGCATGCCACCTCTAAATGATAGACCGCTTAAAGAAAGATTTGATCTTATAAGCAGGTTTTTTAATGAGGAATCTTTGAGAATAAAAAAACCTATAGGTGTCACGCTGGATTCCATAAGGGCACTACTGCTCTATAACTGCACAGGCAATGTAGGAGAATTAAGAAATGATATCCAGATAGCATGTGCCAAGGCTTTTTTAGAAAACCTGGGAAAGGAGACAGGATATATTGAGGTGCATACCATGGACCTTACAGAAAAAGTGAGGCAGGGCTTTAGGGACAGTGGTAGAAGGAAAAATGAGATGAAGGCCTTATTATTGGGCTATAGTGATATGGTCATATTTGGAGCAAATTCAGATAATGTATATTCGGCTGAAAGAGGCGTTGATGACTTTTATGAACTGATTGAGAGAAAAAGAGCCGAACTTAAAAAACGTGGAGCTGGTGATGAAGAGGTAGAGGAGACTATAGGTAGGATGATTGACGAGTATTTTGAGAGGTACCGTACTGAACAGGACAGTGCACAGCTTAAAAATCTATACAACGTTGTTGACAAGGAACTGATAGAATGTATAAAAGACTTTTTGGACTATGCATCACGGGCATTGGACAGGCGATTCGGGGCCGGGATCCTTTACGGACTTGCTATTCATGTAAGTTCTACCATAAACAGACTTGAGAAGGGGCTTCCTATAAAAAACGTCAAACTAAACGAAATAAAGGTGAAATACCCCCATCAGTACAGTGTGGCATGTAAGATAAGAGATTATCTGGGGAAGTATACAACATTATTATTACCGGAAGATGAGATAGGCTATATAACGAAGTTCTTTATAAATGATAATGATGGGGATTCCAGGGTATCAATTGTGGTGGCTATGCATGGAAACTCTGCAGCATCCTCCATAGCGGAGGTGGTAAATAGGTTGCTTTTGAGTGACATAGTGGTGGGCTATGATATGGCGCTGGACCAGAAGCCAGAGGATGCCCTTTATGAACTTACTGAAATAGTAAGGAGAGAAGATAAAGGTATGGGTACGATACTTATGGTGGATATGGGTTCGCTCTGCTATTTTGCAGATTCCATAGCACAAAAGACCGGTATAAGAGTCAGAGCGATAGACATGGTATCTACCCCAATGGTGCTGGAAGCCGCTGAAAAGGCATTAAGAGGTTACAGCATGGATGAGGTCTATGATTCAGTCTTCATGTTCAGTCCATTTATAGGCAGGTTAAGGAGGAATCCAGTACCTGTAAAACATAATGGTCTTATACTCTGCTGCTGTACCACAGGAGAGGGTACGGCGGTGGTGATAAAAAAGTATATTGAAGACAATCTCAAAATACCAGACTTTGTTAATGTGATGCCAATAGAATTTGAACCGTCCCTTATATCAAAGAGGATTGAGACTCTTGCGAAAAGCTTTGATATCTTAGCAATTATATCCAGTTTCGAGTTTTCTGAAACAGAGTGGCCTGTTATTACCGTTGACAAGATTTTTACAGATAAAACGATCCTGAAGCTGCAGGACATCATTGATAAGTATTCTGGTTCGGTCAATATAATGGATACGTTAGGAGAAGTTATTCAAGAGAACGTCGATATACCATATGTGGATGTTTTTATTAAGGAGTTTAAGAGGTTTGTAAAAGAAGCAGAAACGGTATATAGAGCAGATATACCGATGAACAGGCTTGTCGGCCTGGCCCTGCACATGGCATGTTCAATTGAAAAAATCATAAAGTCAGATGGGAATTTGGTATATAAAGAGTATGACAGGGGAAATGCCGAAATACATCGGAGGGAAATAGAGGTGATAAAAAATCTGATGAGACCTATAGAAGAGATTTATAACATTACAATACCGGATGAAGAGGCTTGGGCAGTAGCCAAGATAGTGTTTTCTTTGTAGACTTAAGTGTTTGATTTACAAAACACTACAGGCTATTTCCTGTAAAAGATAGAAAACATTTATAATATAGATAGGCCATAGGTTGCATATATAAATGATTGGCATGATTTTTGCTTCATATTTCCACGAGAGATTAATTGAAGGAGGAGAAAGCAAATGATGGAATCCATTTTAAAATGGGTAGAGGAAAAGTTTATGCCGCCTATGGCTGCCCTGGCAAATCAGAGACACCTGAGGGCAATAAGAGATGGCATAGTCGGTACTCTGCCACTAATAATCGTAGGGAGTTTTTTCCTTATAATAGCATCACCGCCTGTAAAGTCGTGGGCTGATGCTGTGGCACCCTATGCAGGCCAGATACTTATACCGTTCAGGCTCAGTGTAGGACTTATGGCATTATATGCCACCTATGGCATTGGCTATAGCCTGGCAAAATCCTATGATATAGACCCTGTATCCGGAGGTCTATTATCCCTTGCCGCATTTATAATGACAAACATTCCTCAGAACATTAAAGATTTAGGCTGGACTCTTCCTATGGGCAATCTTGGCGGTGCCGGCCTGTTTGTAGCAATCCTCATGGCTTTCTTTGCTGTAGAGGTACAGAGGTTCCTATATCAAAAAAATATAAAGATAACCATGCCGGAGGGTGTGCCTGAATCAGTGGCCAGGTCTTTTGAGGCCTTAATCCCTGCTGCAGTCATTATGATTGTGGTCTGGGTAGTAAGAGTGATGCTTGGCTTTGACATACAAAAGTTTATAATGACAGTCTTCAGTCCCCTTGTAACGGCAGGAGATACACTGATAGGTGTACTTGTGCCAATCTTACTCATCACATTGCTCTGGTCTGCCGGTATCCACGGGGTATCGGTTGTGGGTACCATGGCCAGGCCAATATGGATGACGCTTCTGGATGCCAATACCCAGGCTGCAGCGGCGGGAGCTGCCATACTGCCGCATATAGCCCCAGAGCCTTTTTTCCAGTGGTTCGTATGGATAGGAGGTTCTGGCGCAACCCTTAGTCTTGTGATTTTGATGCTGTTTTCTAAATCAAAGTATCTTAGAAATCTTGGCAGGGTAGCTATACTTCCGGGGATATGTAATATAAATGAACCGGTAATATTTGGTGCACCAATTATGCTAAATCCTATCCTGGCAATACCATTTATAGTAGGGCCCATTGTTACTGGTATAATATCTTATCTTGCCATGTATTTTAACCTGGTGGCAAGGCCATATATACTTGCTCCATGGACCCTTCCTGCGCCGATAGGTGCCTATCTTACTACAGGAGGAGACTGGAGGGCAATAGTCCTTTGCCTGATCAATATTATAATTACGGGTATAATATATTATCCATTTTTTAAGGCCTATGAGAGGCAGATGCTCGCAGAGGAAGAAAGCGACGTACAAGAAGAAGTATAACAGGGAGATGCTTGACATTGAAATATCTGATTACCAATGCTGATGATTTTGGACTTACCGTGGGTGTAAATAGGGCAATAATAGAGGGGATAAATTACGGTACAATTTCCAGCACAACCCTTATGGTAAACATGCCGCTGGCAGGGGGAGCAATAAAATGGGTTAAAGACAACAATATAGGTTGTGTGGGGATACATTTAAACCTTACCTGCGGAAAGCCAGTTTTACCGCCACATGAGGTCCCCAGTCTTGTGGATGGTAATGGCATGTTTTATCATAGAAGACCCGAAATGATGGCTCACGCAACAAGGGAAGATATAGAGAAGGAACTCCGTGCCCAGGTGGAAAAGTTTTTGGATGCGGGATTAAAACCTACCCATATAGATGGACATCACCATATCCAGCTCCATGAGGAGATATTGGAGATCTTTATTGATATATGCAGAGGCTATAAAATCCCAATGCGGCATCCCGATGATAGGATAAAGGACATACTGAAGGAGAGGCAAGTGAAGACAACGGACCATTTTACATTGAGATTTTATGGTGAAAATGCCACCATGGATACCATGAAGGAGATTGTTGGCGGTAGCTGGGATGGCGTAATGGAGATAATGCTCCATCCGGGATATAATGATAGCGACCTTGAGAGCATAAGCAGCTACAATAAATTCAGGGAAAATGAGCTTAGGGTATTGCTATCAGAGGAATTTAAGGATATACTGGCTGATAACAATGTAGAGCTGGTGTCCTATGAATTTTTGAAATAAATTTTCAGGAGGTATGGCTTATGAATATTCTGCTGGTATGTTCAGGTGGCATGTCGACCAGCCTGCTGGTCAATAAGATGGCAAAAGAGGGACAAAAAAGGGGTATCAATGGCCTTAAAGTAGAGGCAGATTCAGTTGATAATCTTGATAAAATTATAGATAAATACGATGTGGTTCTGTTAGGGCCTCAGGTGCAGTACAAGGAAAAATGGGTAAAAGAGGTGGCGGCAAGACACGGAAGACCCTATGCAGTGATACCACCGCAGGTGTACGGCCTTGTGGATGGAGCCAAGGCTTTAGATCTGGCGCTAAACACTGCAAAGAAGGAATAGGTGAAAACATGAGTGATGAACAGATAATATTTAACGTAATAGTATGCGCTGGAAACGCAAGGGCAAAAGCCTTTGCAGCACTGGAAGCTGCCAAAAAAGGAGATTTCAATTCAGCTTCATCACTTTTAAGTGAGGCCGCTGAGGAGATACTAAAGGCACATGAGATACAGAATAAGCTCATATCCAGAGAGGCCAATGGTGAGGGGATGAACGTTACCTTATTACTTGCCCATGCTGAGGACCACCTAATGGCCGCCATATTGGCTAAGGATTTAATCAGTGAAATGATTGATCTATATAAAATAAACAGCAAAGGGGATGATTGAGTGAGTGATGGTCTTAAAATAGCTACTATAGGTGGTGGGTCAAGCTATACCCCAGAGCTCATAGAGGGTTTTATAAACAGGATATCAACCCTGCCTGTAAGTGACATATACCTTGTTGATATAGAAGAAGGAAAGGAAAAGCTGGAGATAGTAGCCGGCCTGGCCGAAAGGATGGTAAAAAGAGCCGGAGTGAATATAAAAATACACCCAACTTTAAACAGAAGAGAAGCTATAGAGGGTGCGGACTTTGTCACGACCCAGTTCAGGGTGGGCCTGTTAGATGCCAGGGCGAGGGATGAAAGGATACCTTTAAAATATGGATGTATAGGACAGGAGACCACAGGGGCAGGGGGATTTGCAAAAGCCCTGAGGACTATCCCCGTTATACTGGATATATGCAGGGATATTGAAGAGCTCTCACCCGATGCCTGGCTTATTAACTTTACAAACCCCTCGGGTATAATCACAGAGACTGTACTAAAGCACACAAAGGTAAAATGCATAGGTCTTTGCAATGTCCCCATAACCATGAGGTACGGTATAGCTGATGTACTGGGAGTGGAAGCAGATAGGATATATATAGAGTACGTTGGGCTTAACCACCTTGTATGGGGGAGAAGGGTGTACTTAGATGGTAAGGATATAACAGAAATGCTTATAGAAGGGATTGCGAATAGAGACCTTTCAGAGTTTCCGTATGAAAAAGAGTTCTTAAAATCTCTGAAGATGATACCGTGTCCGTATCACAGGTATTACTACAATACCGATGAGATGCTCAAAGAGGAGTTAGAAGCAGCAGAAGGAGAAGGCACGAGGGCAGAGGTAGTAAAGAAGATAGAAAAAGATCTCTTTGAAAAATACAAAGACACAAACCTTGACGTAAAACCTGAGGAGCTATCAAAGAGAGGTGGGGCTCACTATTCCGAAGCCGCCTGCATGTTGATTGAATCCATATATACGGATAAGAAGGACATACAGCCTGTGAACACATTGAACAATGGTGCAATATCTGACCTTCCGGACAATGTGGTAATAGAGACAAACTGTGTGATAGACTCACAGGGTGCGCATCCCATAAACATAGGCCATATCCCGCAGGAGATAAGGGGACTGATACAAGTGGTGAAGGCCTATGAGGAGTTAACTATAGAGGCAGGTGTATATGGAGACTACGACAGGGCGCTTCAGGCCCTTGCCATACACCCCCTGGTAAAGTCGGCTAAAAAGGCCAGGATGATACTGGAGGACATACTAAAAGAAAATAGGGATTATCTACCACAATTTGTAGAGAGGCTCTCATAATGAGCCTTTTTTATATAGTATTTATTGATTTAAGAGTATCATCGACTCGCTTTAAGGTTGCATTTGATGCTCACTATCATTCTCTATCAGGTTCTTACATTGGAATAATATATTTATGTATAAATGAGAGGTGTAATAAATGGATAGACTTATTGAAATATATAATAAAGAAGAGAGGCTTGTTGTTGGTTTAATGTCAGGCACATCGGTAGACGGTATAGATGCGGCGTTGGTAAGGATTAAAGGTAAAGGCACAGATACAGAGGTTGACCTTTTGGAGTTTGAAAACTATCCATACAGCGATGAAATGAGGGAAAAGATATTTAAGCTCTTCAGCCCGGAAACGGGTACTGTGGATAAAATTTGCCATATGAATTTTATCCTTGGAGAGCTGTTTGCAAATGCTGCGCTTGGTGTTATAAAGAAAGCGGGACTAACACCAGATAAGATAGATTTGATAGGCTCCCATGGACAGACTATTTATCACATACCTTCACCTATCGAGGATAGCGGATACATGGTAAGGTCTACACTTCAGATTGGTGAACCGGCTGTCATTGCTGAGCGGACAGGTATTGTAACAGTAGCTGATTTCAGGGTAAGGGATGTGGCTGCTGGAGGTCAGGGAGCACCTCTGGTACCCTATACTGAGTATATAATGTATCGAGAAGAGGACAAGACAATAGCTCTGCAGAACATAGGGGGTATAGCAAACGTCACGGTGCTGCCTGCTGGTTGTGAACTGGATGATATCATTGCCTTCGACAATGGACCGGGTAACATGGTAATCGATGAGATTGTGAAAAGACTTACAGATGGCCGGATGAGGTTTGATGAAAACGGAGCCCTTGCGGGGAAAGGCAAGGTTGACCAGGTTCTACTCGAAGAGCTCCTTGACGATGATTATTTTAAGAAGACACCTCCCAAGACAACAGGCAGGGAGTACTTTGGCTCGCAGTATGTTGATAAGGTAATAAAGAGGGCATCAGAACTCAATGTATGGGGATATGATCTTGCAGCGACTGTTACCGCACTCACAGCAAAATCAATAGCTTTGAGCTATAGAGACTTTATAATGAATCAATATGGCTTAGACAGGGTCATAATAGGAGGGGGTGGCAGCTACAATGAAACCCTTGTAAACATGATACGAGGGTATTTGGATGGAGTGGAAGTCTTAACGCAGGAGGATATAGGCTTTAATAGCGATGCCAAAGAGGCTGTTGCCTTTGCTGTACTTGCAAATGAGGCTATAAACGGTAACTGCAACAATGCTGTCAAAGCTACTGGTGCAGACCATCCTGTTGTAATGGGGAAGATTTCTATGTAGCTTTTGGGCCATCATTTACGCATATCTCAGGTTCATAACACTCATATTTATACTTTAGCCTTTGCAGTACAGTGCCATCATGTTATTCTTTTTATAAGGTGGATAATATACAGGTTATACCTAAATCATGATAGCATGCTATAATAGCTTTAGAGGTTTTTGGTAAGCCGATTTAATTTAACGTCATGCGAAAGGGGATATTCATATGAAGATAGCTGTAATAGGTGGCAGCGGCGTGTATACGCCCAACCTGATTAAAGAGATAATAAGGTATAACCTGCCAGTCGATGAGGTGATTTTAAACGGCAGAACAAAAGAAAAGCTGGAACTGGTGGCTGAATACTGCAGGGAGCTTGTTAAAGATTCCGCTGTAAAAATTCAGGTATCCACAAACACAGATAGGATAGAGTCTATAAAGAATGCAGATTTTATCATATCCCAGATAAGGACAGGGGGTATGAAGGCCAGGGCATTCGATGAGAGTTTTCCCAGGGAACTCGGCCTTATAGGGGATGAAACATACGGTGTGGGAGGATTTTCAGATGCAGTGAGGACACTGCCGATTGCCGTCGAAATTTCCCGGGAAATAGCAGAATATGCGCCGGATGCATACCTCATTGACCTTACAAATCCGGCCGGTATGGTTATGAGGGCATCGAGAGATGCTGCTAAAATAAAAATGGTAGCGGTATGTGATATGCCTGTGGTGACCATGAGAAAGATTGCTGGGGTGATGGGGTGCAGTACAGAGGATATGTTTGTGAGCTACTACGGGTTAAATCATCTTGGATTTTTTGACAGGATAATTATTAACGGTGCTGACATGACCTCTGAGGTTTTGAAAAATGTGGAAGAACTAGAGCTTGGTATAAACCCTGATTTTATCAGAAGTCTTGGTGTCATACCACTTCCAACCCTGAGGTTATACTATCATCCCCATGAGGTTTTAAAGGGCCAGGCCGGTAAACCGAGAGGTGCAGAGCTTGCAGGCGTGGAGGAAGAGATTATCACGTGCCTAAAAAAGAAAGATTATATCGGGATAGAGGAATATTACAGGCGCAGAGCTACACCATGGTATGAGGTAATGGTAGGTCTTATGGCCGCATTAAAAGGTATAAAGCCGGGTTACTTCTTTTTAAATGTAGTAAATGATGGTTTACTTGACTTTCTGCCCGATGAGGCCGTGGTGGAAGCCTACTGCCATGTGGATAAGAATGGTGTACATCCAATACATATGGGCAATGTTTCAGATGAGGTAAGTCCTCTTATAAGCTTGATAAACGAATATGAAGAAAGGGCACAGAAGGCTATAATAAGTAAGGATACTTATGGGATGATAAAGGCTTTAATGATTCATCCGGAGATAAGAGATTATGAACTTGCAAGAGTCGTTGTAGAAAAGGTAATAGCCGCCAATTAGCAGCCATTACCTTTTTAGAATAATGGGTGCATATAAGGGTTTGATAAATATTTATTATAGTGCTATCCTATACATGACTGTAAATGTAGTAACTGTATGGTCTGAGGCTACTTTGAGAGAGGCTCTTACGGTTATGGGAGACAATGTGGGTTGCTGTAACCGGAGGTAAAAATTTTGTTTACAATTATATTGTTGTATGCTATACTTTCACTAAACGAATATGTAGGTCTTATTTAGACTTACCTGACTTTAATTTAGCCCTGAGAGGCTAAAAAGGAGGTAGTTATTATGGTGAAAAAATACCCTTGAATAGGATAGGTTTACCTTGAGTAAATCTGTCCTATTTTTTTATGATTGGGGGTATTGTAATGAAAGACCTTTTAGGTTTAAGGGACATGAGCAGGGGAGAGATAGAGGAGATACTTGATGAGGGATTTAGGCAGTATGAGAGCCTTATAAACAGGGATTTTTCGAATGAACTAAATGAAAAGACACTGGTGACGCTTTTTTATGAGCCCAGCACCAGAACGAGGGCCTCGTTTGAGCTTGCAGCCAAAAATCTTGGGGCAAGGGTGATATCTATAGAAACTTCTACAAGCAGTGTCAGGAAAGGGGAATCGCTGATAGATACAATAAGGACACTGGAGAGCATGGGGGTCGATTATATAGCCATGAGACACCCTATGACCGGGGCGCCGCATTTGGCCGCCAGATTTTCCACAGTATCAATGATTAATGCTGGAGACGGGATAAATGAGCATCCCACGCAGGCGCTTCTGGACATGCTTACCATGCTGAAGGAGAAGGGGAGGATTGAGGGGCTCAATATTTGTATTGTAGGGGATATACTGCACAGCAGGGTGGCAAGGTCTAATATATTTGGCCTTACAAAGATGGGAGCTAATGTTAGGGTATCAGGGCCGCCTACCATGATTCCCTCAGGTATAGAGTCAATGGGAGTGGAGGTATGTGATAGGGTTGAAGAGGCTTTAGAGGATGCTGATGTAGTAATGGCACTACGGATACAGATGGAGAGGCAGTCAGGAGGGTTCATACCGTCCCTTTCAGAGTATACGAGGTTTTACGGGATTACAAGGGAAAGGGTAGGTATGGCCAGGCCCGATGCAATCATAATGCACCCTGGACCAATGAACCGTGGGGTGGAGATAGAGTATGGCGTAGCCTCATCCCAAGCCTCTGTAATTGAAGAACAGGTCACTATGGGTGTTGCCCTGAGGATGGCGATACTAAAGCTTATAGGGAGGGAGATAGATGCGTATCCTTATAAAAAACGGCTATGCTGTAGATGATGAGAAGGAACTAAAGACTGATATTCTGATAGAAAATGGTGTCATAGCTGAGGTGGGCAATATAGATGCAGGGGCAGAGAAGGTTATAGATGCGGAGGGAATGATTGTTATGCCTGCCTTTGCAGAAATCCACGCCCACCAGGGGGATACCCCGGATAAACTCTCTCTATCAGCACTATCAGGTGGGTACACCAAGGTAGCACTTTTGCCAGACTCAAATCCACCCATAGACAGTGAGATGGGCATAAGATACATCAGAGATAAGTACAGGTGTCTTCCAATAAAGGTATGTCCTATCGGCAGTATATCAAAGGGCCTTAAAGGTGAAGAGCTTTCGGAGATGGGAAGGATGAAGTCATCAGGTGCAGTAGCCTTTTCTGATGTTAGTGGGATAAAGGACCTGATGTTTGTGGATAGGGCACTGAGATACTCAAGGGATATGAGGACTGCACTCATGTTCAAGCCAGACGACTGTGGTGGCCTGATGAATGAAGGATACTATTCCACCGTGTATGGTCTTGCGGGTATACCGCCAGAGATGGAAGAAATACTTTTAGTAAACCTTTCTATACTGTCAAAAAGGCATGGTGTTCATGCCCATATAATGGACATAAGTACAAAAGGGGCTGTGGAGGCTTTGCGGCAGGCAAGGGATAATGGTATAAAGCTCACCTCCGATGTGACGCCATATCATCTAATACTGGATGAAAGCGAACTTGCTTCATATGACACAAACCTGAAGATAAATCCTCCATTGAGGAACAGGGAGGATATCAGGGCATTGAAGGATGCAGTCAGGGGAGGGCTTATTGATGCTATATCATCAGACCATACACCGAGGCCAAAGGAGGCAAAATGCGTGGAATTCTCAAAGGCGGACTTTGGCATATCAGGGATTGAGACTGTATTTTCTCTGGTGGTTACGTACCTCTTAGGTGATGGGACTATAGGGTTTAAGGATATGGCAAGGCTTATGTCAACAAGGCCATTACAGGTCATCGGACTTAATCCTGTAAGGATAGAGAAGGGAAATCAGGCCGATTTAGTGATAGCCGACCCGGAGAGAGAATATGTTCTGGAAAGTATGCACTCTGAGGATAACAACCCATTTGTCGGGAAAAGGCTAAGAGGCATGGTGATGTATACTATATCCTCCGGAGAGGTAGCATGGGAAAGGGGGATGTCAAATGATAATGCAGAAACTTCAAGAAAGTATAGGTAAATTGAACAATCCTTTTGTAGTTGGCCTGGATACCAAGATTGACTACCTGCCCCATGGCGTTTCAAGCGTTGTTGAGTTTAACAGTGGAATTATAGACAGTATATATGATGTAGTGGCGGCAGTGAAGATACAAATAGCCATGTATGAGGAGAGAGGGGTGGAAGGGATAGAGGAATTTTACAGGACAGCGGAGTATGCAAAGGGAAGAGGGCTTATGGTAATAGCCGATGTGAAGAGAGCAGACATAGGGGACACCGCAGTATCCTATTCCAAGGCATACCTGTCAAGGGATTGTATAGACTTTATAACTTTAAATCCGTACCTTGGATACGATTCCCTTGCCCCATTTTTCGAGGACAGCGAAAGATACGATAAAGGTGTGTTTATACTGGTGAAAACATCCAACAAGAGCTCAGGTGATATACAAAACCTTATAGTAGAGGGAAGACCACTCTATGAGGTTGTTGCAGATAAGGTGGCAGGATGGGGAGCAGTTCATATGGATGGGGGTTATTCAAGGATAGGTGGGGTGGCTGGAGCAACATATCCTGATGAATTAAAAAGGATAAGAGGCATTATGAGATATAACTATCTGCTGATACCCGGCTACGGAGCGCAGGGAGGGACAGCAGAGGATATAGCGAGGGCGCTGGATGGAGATATTAACGGGATTCTGATAAACTCATCAAGGAAGGTCCTCTTAGCTTATAGAAAGAGCAATAAAGACTATAGAGAGGCAGCAAGGAACAAGGTATTAAGGATGAAGGAGGAGTTAAGGGATGCTTTCAATGATAGAGTACAATGAGAGGGTTTCGGATGACATTTATTTAATGGAGCTAAGGTCTGAAAGGGTGGCTCAAATGGCCAGGCCTGGACAATTTGTACATGTCCTTGTGGACAGTGAGGGGTATATCCTGAGGAGGCCCTTCAGCATATGTGACACTGATGGCAAAACAATCAAGATATTATACAGGGTCAAGGGAGTAGGTACGAGGATAATGTCCAGAATGATACCGGCCAGCAGCATGGATATCATTGGACCACTTGGCAGGGGGTTTGATGAAATGGACGGCAGTGTGGCTATCGTAGGAGGGGGCATTGGGCTTGCCCCTCTGGTATACCTGGCAAATACAATAAAAAGAGGTAGTATGTTTCTGGGATTTAACGGTAAACCCTTTGGCATAGACCTGATCCGTAACCCGGGGATAGACATAAGGGTAGCCACGATGGATGGGAGCTCTGGCTATAGGGGGAACGTGATAGAACTTTTTGAGGCTGCACTAAATGACGAAAGATATAGCTGTGTCTATGCCTGCGGGCCTAAGGCGATGATAAAAGAAGTGAAAAGGCTGTGCAATGAGTACGGGATGGTGGGAGAGGCCTCCTTTGAAGAGCGTATGGGCTGTGCTCTGGGTTCATGCATGGTGTGCTCCATACCGCTAAAGGATAAAAGTGGCCCTAAGTATGCAAGGGTTTGCAAGGATGGACCTGTGTTTAATCTAAGTGAAGTGATATTTGGGAGGGTATAATTGTGGATATATTGGAAATATTGAGAAAGACGGAGGCTCTTTTAGAGGGACATTTCCTTCTCACATCAGGTAAACATTCGGACAGATATATCCAGTGTGCAAAAATAACCCAGTACCCTGAGTACTGCGAGGAGATATGCAAGGCTATGGCAAAGAATTTTCAAGATGAGGGCGTGGATGTGGTCATTGGCCCGGCCATAGGAGGCATACTGGAATCTTACGAGGTGGCAAGGCAACTTAAAGCAAAGAGCATTTTCGCCGAAAGAGAAAACAGAATCCTCACATTAAGACGGGGTTTTGAGATAAAAGAAGGAGAGAGGGTTCTGGTGGTGGAGGATGTTACCACCACAGGGGGTACAACAAGAGAGGTTATTGACTTAGTAAGGAGCCATGGCGGCATTGTAGTGGGAGTTACCTCGATAGTGGATAGAAGCGGAGGCAAAATAGACTTCGGAGTGACTTTTAAGCCACTTGTTATTGTGGACTTTAATACCTATAATCCTGATGAATGTCTGTTGTGTAAGAGAGGCATACCATATATAAAACCGGGCAGCAGGAAAATACTTAGTTAGAAGGAGTCCGGCAGGCTTCATCTAAGACAGAGATCCTGGAGCAATTATGAAACAGCATCCAGGATCTTTAAATTTGTCTTTTCATTTTTTAAAACCGCCTCCAGATCATCGTGCGTCATAAAGAGTCTATCATATACCTTCCATTCGCCACATATGTCTACACCTATCAACCTTCTGGCTACTGAGAGTATATGGAGATAGTCCAAAAGTTCAGAGAGGTCCATAGAACCGTGGTTCCAGTTAGTCATTGCCCATTTCGTGTCAAGCACATCTTTGTCTATACTTATATAGATGTCTTTTGTATCAATCTCATTTATAAGGGTATCTATAAACCTATTTTCATAATGTCCTGAGGAAGGAATAATGCGAATCGGTTTTGAAAATGGGTTTACAAACTTTAAGGCCTCGTCTTTTGGGTTTACCCCGACTATTATTATGCCCTTAAGGTTACTTAAACTGAAGGATTCTTTTACCCATGAGCCACAGGATATATACCCGCTGTTCATGTCCATAAGGTCAGAGTGATTATCAAAGAGTATCAGGGTGAATGGGGTCTTTATTTTCATGAGAATAGCAAGGCTCAGGTGGTGAAAGTCACCGCTGCCTATGAGTGTTATGGATGGGCCTGTAAAGGAAAACACAGATGAAGCTTTTTTAAAACTGTCTATATCTGTCATAAGCCTCAAACTGCCGATAGCAGTAAGGTCTATTAACCTGCTGATTTTGGACATTACTTCCTGCTGCACTGTCAAAGCTGGGTCGAGATTTAAGGCAATAAGGTTGGCAACCTTAGCCATAATTACTCCTCCCAAATATTTGCTTTTAAACCATATTAACTATCAATTGTGCTGTAATTCCAAAACTCCGTCAATTTCTATCATAGCATTAAGTGCCAGTTAAGCATAGTCCTTATATTTACACCGCCTGCTGTGTTGTGGTCAGATATGGCGTGATACACCACTTCATTGTCAATATTTCAAACACATTTGGGCAATTAAAATTTTTAATGCCTTTTTTCTGCCAATGATTGACATTCCTTCAACTCATGAAATTTATTGTTCAGCTCCATCTTTTATTATACAGTATGTTTTGTGCACATGGAAGTGTCATGCCTGACACATTTAGAGAGTATTTATCAGACATCAAATTTATTTAACATTTAACATTCTTAACATTAAATTTGGTATATAATATATAGAGATAACCGAAAGGGGGTCGGACTTTAATGTATCATATGCTTGTAACCGATGTAGATGGTACACTATTAGATAGAGAAGGCAAGGTCCCGGAGGAAACCAAACTTGTATTGAGGGCTTTAAGAGAGCGCGGCTTTATAACCACAATTGCCACAGGAAGGATGCTTGCTACAGCCGAACCTGTGGCCAGGGAGATAATGATTAATGCCCCTCTCATATGTTATAATGGCGCTCTGATCATTGACATATATACAGGACATAAGATTTTAGAAAGATACATACCTGCGGAGGTTTTAATAAAGGGCATAAAGATTTTGGAAAAATATCGTTATGAAATAGGGATATATCATAATGATATTTTGCTTATTGATGAGCTGAATGATAGGACAGGATGGTATATAGAGGCAAATAGGGGCATTGAATATAAGGTTGTTGGCAACCTGGAAGGATATGTAAGTACCACATCTATATCTACACCAAAAATATTTGGGATAGGGGAGCTGGATGAACATGCTACAGTGCCTGAGGACCTGGTGGATGACCTCTCAGAGGACTTTGAGGTGACCTATGCAGGAGGAGGGCATCTTGAAATAAATCTAAAGGGCGTCAATAAGGGCAGCGGGGTGAAATTTTTGTCTGAGGCTTTTAAAATAGATAGAAATGATGTAATATGTATTGGTGATGGGCATAATGACGTATCTATGCTGAAATATGCGGGGCTTGGCATAGCCATGGGTAATGCAGATGAGCGGATCAAGGCCCACGCCGACTACATTACAGTGCCAAATACTGAAAACGGTCTCTTGAAAATAGTAAATGAGTTCGTGGTTCCCAATGAAAAAATAATTCTATAAGGAGATGTTATTTGTGGTTAAGAGGTTTATAGATTCTACTGTTGAAGATATAAGGGCAATGTCGTCCAAAGACCTGTTAGAGAGCATAAAAGCCAGCGAGGGCAGGGTGATAATGGCCGAGATATTGACTACGACACAGCCCTTGATATATGGAGCCACCAATGCGGAACTGGTATCAGCATTTGGAGCTGACATGATACTTTTGAACTTCTATGATGTTGACAATCCTGTCCTCTACGGCCTTGACAATAAGTCAGATAGTGTCATTAAAGCTGTAAAAGAACTGACAGGCAGGCCGGTAGGGATAAACCTTGAACCTGTAAGCCCGGAGGCAAAGGTTATTGGTATCAGGGAGGAACTGCCAAAGGGCAGACTGGGTACGATAGAAAATGCTGTTAAAGCAAAAGAACAGGGTGCTGATTTCATTGTCTTAACAGGGAACCCCAGGACCGGTGTCACCAATGAAAGTATAATTGAAGCTGCCAGGTATATAAAGGCGGAGATGGGTGATGACATTATACTTATGGCAGGAAAGATGCATGCAGCCGGCATGGTAAAGGAGTCTGGAAGCAAAATAATAAGCCGTGAGGTTATAGACGCCTTGGCTGTAGCTGGCTGTGACTGTATAATGGTACCCTCACCAGGAACTGTGCCGGGTATCACCTTGGAATGTGTGAATAAGTCGGTGGAGTACATCCATAGCCTTGGTATCATGGCCATGTCAGCTATAGGTACGTCGCAAGAGGGCGCAGGTGAAGAGACCATAAAACAGATAGCACTTTACAATAAGATGGTTGGTGTAGATATACACCATATAGGTGACTCTGGATATACAGGTGTTGCAGTGCCAGAAAATATAATGGCATACTCTATTGCTATCAGAGGTAAGAAGCACACCTATTTCAGGATGGCTAAGAGATAAAAATTTTTTATAAAACCCTCTGCCATGTGTTGCTGATGATGTAGGATAGCAGTTTGAGAAACAGGGGGGTTGATAATATGAGTTATTCAGAAATGGCAATAAGGATGTTCTTATCTACAGTACTGGGCGGTATAATAGGCATTGAAAGAGAAGGAGCGAATAAGGCAGCTGGCTTCAGGACCCACACCCTTATATCCGCAGGCTCGGCTTTGATTATGCTGGTCTCTATCTCTATGTTTGAGATTTTTAAGACTCAGACTGATTCAATGGACCCTGCCAGGATAGCTGCACAGGTAGTGAGCGGGGTAGGGATATTGTGCGCTGGGACGATTATGACCAGCGGGGCCTCAGTGAAGGGGCTTACTACTGCTGCCAGCATGTGGATGACAGCCGCCATTGGCCTGGCCACAGGAGCGGGCCTTTATTTTCTGGCTGTCTCCTCTACCCTAATAACATTGATTGTACTCGTGTTCTTTGCCAGAGTGGAAAAGCTTATAGGCATAGGAGGCCATATCTATGAATTAAAACTCATCCTGAAGGATGAACCGGGAGAGATAGGGATGGTCACTACTGCCTTGGGTAAGAAGAATATAAGTATAAGAAATATTGAATTCGAGAAGGAAGAAGATGAACAGTTAACCCTTTCATTGTTTGTTAAGATTCCACCATCTGTTACTGTGGACGATATGATTTCTGCACTCAAAGAAATAAGTGGTGTGTATGAGGTAAAGCTAAGAAAATAAGAGACGGGATACTGTCGATAATATGAAATTTTATTAAGCCGTTTGGCAGGAGAATTAAAGTTAAATATGGGAAATAAAGAGGCTTGGCTGATGAAGAGGAAGTGGCTGTTACTTCTTCTGCTGGTGGTACTTCTGATAGCCAGTTTATCAAATTATATTAAACTTATTTGAAATAGCAATAGCAGGTATCACCATAATTTGACTGCAATGCCAGAATAATGTGAGAAAAATGTCAAATCAGTCCCTTTCACCTTTTCATGATTTTTATCCAATATTTAGCTGGTTATATACAATTATGTGCAGCCATAAAGCAAACCCCACTTTTTATGTGCATAAAAAGTGGGGTTTGCTGTTAATCTGAACCCATATAATATGGGTAAGCACTTATTAATAACTGTTAGAATGTTGAGTTATTAACCAATTATGTTTGTACATATCTTTTTATATTTTGCCTATCTTTATATTAATGCAAACTATTTCCTAACAATAGGAAGAAATATTAGAAGCATTTATTATAGACCTATGTATAATTGATGTTGTAATAATACACTACTAACGAAACAGGAGGGTATAATGGAAGGATTAGAATTACTTTGCTTTAAGCTTATTTCTGCTGCTGGAACAGCGCGATCCTGTAATATTGAAGCCATACAAGAGGCTAAAAAAGGAGAATTTGAGAAGGCAGAACAATTAATGAAGGAAGGCGAAGGCCTGTTTTTAAATGCCCATGAAATACATAATACAATACTTGCACAGGGAACAAATGGTGGGAACACAGATGGCTCAATATTGGTGATGCATGCAGAGGATCAGCTTATGAGTGCGGAAATGTTCCAAATAATAGCAAAAGAATTTATTGATACTTGCCGCAGAATGTCTGAATTAGAGCGGAAGGTCAACTAAATCTTTATGCCTCAAGCAATAGGATTTGATTCTATGGATGGGAGGGGGTGAGGTTTTAATGAAAAAAGTATACCTATTTTGCAGTGCTGGAATGTCCACAAGCTTACTTGCCAGTAATATGCAAAAAGTTGCCAATGACCATAATCTTCCGATTGAAGTTAAGGCGTTTTCGCTTCCCAATCTTCAAGATATTTATGAAAAAGAGCATCCAGACTGTATTTTACTAGGACCACAGGTGAGATTTGCCTACGAGGAAACGAAAAAGACTTATAATAAACTGAACATTCCGGTTGGGCTAATCGATGCCAGTGATTATGGTTCTATCAACGGGGAACGTGTTTTAAAATTAGCGATAAAGTTAATGAAGCAGGGTCTCTAAGAAATTGTTTTAATCTGCAGTGTCAATAATTATATTATTAAAAGAGATGGGGGAAGATGTAACATGAGAAAGGGTTTTATGGATAAGCTAGAATCAAGACTTATGCCAATTGCAGAGTATGTAAGCAAAAATAAATACCTTATTTCAATTCGTGACGGCTTTTTAATCAGCATGCCGCTTTTGGTGGTTGGTTCAATCTTTATGCTTATTTCAAATTTTCCAGTTCAACCTTGGATTGATTTATTAAAAAACACAACATTAGCAGGTACATCAATCGCATCTTATTTTTCAAATGTGACAAATGCAACCTTTTCAATTATGGCAATATTTGTTGTGATTGGCATTGGTTATAATTATGCAAAACAGGAAAACACAAATATGATTTTTGGAGCAGCCATTGCTGTTTTAAGCTGGTTTATGCTCATGCCATTTACCACGATGTATACGCCGGAAGGTGCTTCAAAAGCAGTCCAAGTTACCAGTATTCCTTTAGACTGGGTGGGGTCAAAAGGAATATTCATAGGAATTTTGTGTGCATTTTTATCCGTTAAGATTTACAAATGGGTGGAGGATAAAGGCTGGACCATCAAGATGCCAAACGGTGTCCCACCTACTGTGGGACAATCATTTGCGGCGCTGTTTCCAATTGGTGCAGTCGTTGTTGTATTTTTCTTTATTCGAGTTCTTTTTACATTAACACCATGGGGAAATGCCTTTGACTTCATTTATAAAATTTTACAAATGCCTCTGCAAAAAGTTGGAGATTCTCTCGGTGCAATGATGGGGATTTATTTATTTGCACATATTTTATGGTTCTTTGGTATTCATGGGACAAATATTACAGATTCAGTTTTTAGACCCATACTTTACGCATTATCTGCAGAGAATTTAGCAGCCCTGCAGGCGGGTAAACCTTTACCCCATATTATAAATACGCAGTTTCAGGACTTGTTTGCTACCTATGGAGGTGCTGGTTCAACACTTTCTCTATTGATTGCCATGTTTTTCTTCTGCAGATCAAAACGAATCAAAGAACTCGGGAGAATAGCGATTATCCCTGGTATCTTCGGCATCAACGAGCCTATTATTTTTGGTTTGCCAATCGTATTAAATCCTACGATAGCCATCCCGTTTATTATTGTACCAATGATTAATATCCTTGTTTCCTATATTACTATGGCAATTGGAATGGTTCCAGTTTGTAACGGCGTTATTATGCCATGGACAACACCACCAATTATTTCAGGATTCTTGTCGTCCGGATGGCAGGGGGCATTGCTGCAGGTATTCCTGATTGCTCTTGGAGTAGTTATCTATTATCCTTTCATTAAAACTATAGATAAACAATATATAAGAGATGAGGCTGAAGTCGAAAACAATCCAAAGGATGATGACATTTCTTTAGATGATTTGACATTTTAAGAGTTAGGAGAATTTAGCTATGCTGAAAATAGTAACAATTTATGATCAAATTCAATCTGGGATGGGAACAAAAGATGATAAGATGCTGCCCCTCGGCGGGAAAAATGTTCCTATTGGCCCTGGCATCATGATGACACCTTTTTTAAAACAGATTGATGCCAAAATTGTGGCCTGCCTGTATTGCGGGACTGGGACTTACTTAAATAATAAAGAAATGGTAAGTAAAAAACTATGTGATATGGTACAAAAACTACATCCAGATGTGGTGATTTGCGGACCGGCATTTGATTATAAGGACTATGCGCAAATGTGTGCTGAGATCACGGAAAGCATAAACGATTCAACCGATATACCTGCAATTGCATCTATGTCTGCTGAAAATGAGGAAATAATAAACAAGTATAAGGACCGGATATACATTGTGAAATGCCCTAAAAAAGGCGAAGCTGGTTTAAATAGTGCACTGCAAAACTTATGTCAGGCTGCAAAAGCGCTTGCTGTTCATGATAAAAATATTGCAAATATTAAGGAATATTGTTTCTAAAAATAGGATACTAAGAAAGTACCCCATTATGCTCTTTACAAAATGTAATACTGATAAGAAGCACAAAATTTAATGAAATAACATCCGTATGCTTGTGACTTCAGTCATGATGAAGGATACAAGGTGGACAGGGATTATCCGAAGTAACTCCTGTGAAGACAACAAGCTATTAAGCTTATGAAGCGGAGGTCATGCAACCATAGTCGATGAAGACTCAAGGGTAGCAGATTCCATCAGGTTTCTGCTACTTCTGAGTAAAATCTTATAAGTTGAAAGGCAGGAATGTTGCAATGCACAGAATGGGCATATCTGTTTATCCAGAACATTCAACAGAAGAAAAGGACTACGCTTATATGAGGTTAGCTGCGAAATATGGATTCACTCGAATTTTTACGTGTTTGCTGTCAGTAAATGAACCAAAGGAAATTATTATAAATAAATTCACCAGGTTTATAGAGCAAGCACATGAGCTTGGTTTTATCGTGGGGGTGGATACAAATCCTACTGTATTCTCCCATTTAGGGGCTTCACCGCTTGATTTAAAACCATTTTCTGATATGAAGGTGGATATTATTCGTCTTGACGGACATTTTAGTGATAGAGAAGATATAGCAATCACACATAACCCATATGGAATTCTTATCGAGTTTAATGGCAGTTCAAATACAGCCCTGGATTTAATGATTGAAAGAGGTGCCAATACGCACAATATGATTGTTTGCCATAATTTCTATCCGCAGAAATATACAGGACTTGGGTGGAATAAGTTTATGGAATTTACTAATAAATATAAGGCTTTAGGTTTGTCTGTCGCTGCATTTGTTTCCAGTAACAATGAAAATACCTTTGGTCCTTGGCCTGTATATAAAGGATTGCCTACTTGTGAAATGCATAGGGGGCTGCCTATTGATCTACAAGTAAGACACCTCCTTGCAACTAATAAAATCGATGACATCTTGATTGGAAATGCCTTTGCCAGAGAAGATGAACTAAAAGCAATATCTCAAATTGATAAAACAAAAATCACTTTCAAACTGGAACTGGCAGAAGGCGTTACAGACGAAGAGAAAAACATTATATATAGCTATCCTCATTTTGGAAGAGGTGACGCCTCTGACTATATTATACGAAGCAGTGTACCGCGGGAAGATTACAGAAATAAGACAATTCCATACCGCAAATATGATAAAGAATTATTCCATAGGGGCGATGTGGTAATAGTTAATGATAATTTAGCTCATTATCGTGGTGAGTTAGAAATTGTTGAAAAAGATATACTTAACGATGGTGAAAGAAATTTTGTGGGCAGAATACCAACACAGGAACTAATTTTATTGGAACTATTGAAACCGGAATATCTTTTTGGGTTTATCAAAATGGAATAGATTCAATTAGCCGATTAAAACAGTAAAGTGCAAGAATATGAATGCGCGAGGCACAGAAGTGTTTTGTGGCCTAATTTAATTCCTTTGGGTACTATAGGTGGAAATATATGGTTAAGAAAATTACGTATCAGGTTAAAAATCCACAGGGAATCCATGCTAGACCGGCAGGAATGCTGGTTAATAGAGTTAGCCAATTTAAATGTAAGGTAGTTATTGAAAAGGAGAAAGAAACAGTAAATGCAAAAGAAATCTTTGCTTTAATGAGCCTTAGTGTTAAACAAGGTGATATAATCACCATAACTTTTGATGGTGAAGAGGAAGAGACGGCCGTTAAAGCGATAGAAGAATTTATAAAAGAGAATTTATGATGTTTTTTTAACTCAGGTAGATAGATAAAAAAGACCTCACCGCCAAAACAGTCAAAACAAAAGTATGGTGAGGTCTTTAAAATCATTCTTTTAGCCTAAAAGATGGCATATTGCTCTGCTACAGAAAATAATGATAAAAATCAAACTAATATTAGAAATTATATAGTGAAAGCAATACGACCTGTTGTTATATTTAAAACTATGATCGGAGGTGATTAAATTGCTGAACGAACGCCAAGAAAAAATCATAGCTATACTTAGGAACAACAAAAACTGGATGACGGGTAAAGAGCTTTCTGCATTTTTAAATGTTTCAGATCGCACCATAAGGTCTGATATTGCATACATAAATTTGTACTATAATGATATGCTTATTGAGTCAAATGTTAAAAATGGCTATCGCTTAAATATGGAAGCATTATCAAACTTGAATATTCATTCAGATCAGATGATTCCGCAAACATCTTTTCAAAGATGTTTTTATATTATTCATGAATTATTGTTCAAAAAAAACGAACTCAATTTAGTACATGCAGCAGATGAAGTGTTTGTCAGCTACTCTTCAATAGAAAATGATTTAAAAGAAATAAAAAAAATTTTAGAACCCTATCCGACACTTAAACTTGTTAGACGGAAGAATTATATATCTTTAGGGGGAAATGAAGAGGACAAAAGAGAGCTTTATGTAAACTTACTTGTGAAAAAGATAAAGGGGAATTTTTTAAATTTTGACCTTTTGGCAACTCTATTTCCAAATTTTGATATCCTTGCAGTAAAAGAATTATTGGAGAAGATATTTAAAAAGTATAATTACCATGGGAGAGAAATGGAATTTCCGGTAATCATAGCTTATATTGGAACTGCAATTGAACGTATGCTTTGTCATAAGTACATACAGGCAGGTGGGGGAAATGAAAACATTGCTAACAGCGTAGAATTTTCTATAGCATGGGAATTTTATAAAGATGTATCGAAAACGTTACATATGGAGATTAAAGAGGATGAAATCACTATTTTAGCCTTAATATTGCGTGGAAAAAGACAGGCTGATACTGACAATAGGGTACTACTACTAAATTATGATTATACAGTAAATCAATTGGTAAATGACATATTAGAAGACATATATATTCAGTTTGATGTAGACTTGAGGAAGGATGAGGATTTAAAGAAGGGACTATCTGCCCATATTCAGTTGCTTCTTGAGCGAAAAAAGAAAAATATTCATATTTCCAATTTGTTTTTAGATGAATTAAAGTATAAATACCCATTCTTTTTCGAAATGGCTATTCGAGTAGGTAAATTGATTGGAGACAAATTAAATATAACAATCGATGAGAATGATATCAGTTTTATTGAAGAGCATTTAGGTGGTGCTCTAGAGAGAATGAATTCTAAAAACAAATATAGAGTAATCATGATAAATCCAAATAATCAGGCTTTATCAAGTTTGTGTATAAAAAAAATAGAGAGTATATTTCATGAACGCATGATAATTGTTGGATCTATTAATTATTTTGAGAAGAAAGAAGTGCTTAAGGCAAAACCCGATTTGATTTTGACTACTGTACCATTAGAACATAATTTAAATATTTTAACAGTGCAAATTTCGATTTTTGTCAACTCGGAGGATGAGATCAAAATTTTTAAAGCTTTAAATTCACTTGATAGTGATAGATTTAATGAGAAATTTGTTATGAGCTTCAAGACTATGATAGAACCACGCTTCTTCTATTTTGATCTTGACTTGGATACCCCAGAAAAAGTTTTAAGTTTTATGAGTGATGAGCTCTATAATGCTGGTTTGGTTGAGAAAGATTTCAAGGAAGCAGTATTAAAACGAGAGGAACTTTCTCCTACATCGTTTATCTATTCTTTTGCAATCCCTCATCCACTTTCAGCAATCAGCAAAGAATCGAAAATCTCAGTGGCATTGCTAAAAAAGCCAATACAATGGGGAGAATTTCAAGTGAAATTGGTTCTGCTCTTAGCCATAAAAGAAGATAATCAGAGAATAATTCGGATTTTTTTTGATTGGCTAAGCAATGTAGTAAGTGATTCTAAAAAGCTATCTTCTCTCATGAAAGCAAAAAGTTATGATGAATTTATTAATAGTATTATTGAATAAAGGAATAAGGCGGTCTATACTGTCCGTCTTTTTTTATTGACTTTTTTACTTTGCTCATATATAATCATATTAGAGCATATAAAAGCATATACAATCAAAAATGAGCAGGTGATAGGATGTTCTCAGAGGAACGCAGGATAAGGATAATGGACATCATAAACTCAGGGAAAACGGTCACAGTAGAAGAGCTCAGCAAGATGCTGGATGTATCTGAGTCTACCATAAGAAGAGATCTAAAATACCTTGAGGGGAAAGGGCTTATACACAGAACTCATGGAGGAGCAATGAATCCATTGCCCACCAATTATGAGCCGACATTTTTGGAAAAGAAAGAAGAAATGATAGATGAGAAGAAAGCAATAGGCAGAAAGGCTGCTTCTTTGATTGAGGATGGGGATACAGTAATAATAGATTCGGGTACTACTACCATGGAAATAGTAAGAAACCTGAGTGTAAACAGAGCAAAGATTGTGACCAATTCGCCCCATGCAGCAATAGAGCTTCAGTATAGACAGGGCATTGAGGTGATATTGACTGGAGGTATGCTAAGGTACGAGACGCAGGCCCTGGTGGGACCTATAGCTGATGAACTTATTCAAAGGATTAAAGCTGATAAGGCATTTATAGGTACCAACGGCATTACCTTGGATGGTTTTACCACACCTAATGTGGTAGAGGCGGCTACAAAGAGGAACATGGTAAGGAACGCAGAAAAGGTCTACATTGTGGCGGACAGCACAAAGTTTAATAAGGCGTCTTTCATGAGGTTTGCAGACTTAGACGAGGTCGACTGTATAATAACGGACTCTAAACTGCCGGAGGACGTTTACAATGAATTTTCAGGAAATGGGATAGACATAATAAAGGTTTGAAGGATGGTAGAAATGATAGCTACAGTTACTTTAAATCCGGCCATAGACCATACGGTTTATGTGGAAAGGTTTGTGCCTTGCAGTCTCAACAGGGCAGCAGACTCTGAATATTCTATTGGAGGCAAAGGGATAAATGTATCTAAGGTACTGGCAGAGCTGGGGATATCGAGTATAGCTCTGGGCTTTCTTGGCAAGAATGCCGGACATATATCTGACGAACTTAAAGAAATGGGTATAACACCTGATTTTATTGAGGTGCCGGGGAACACACGGACCAATATTAAGATTATAGACCGCAGCAATGCGGCATCTACAGAAGTGAATGAACCCGGGCCGTGGATAACTCCCGAGTGGTTGAATGAACTTAAAGAAAGGGTGCTATACTGGGCAGAGAGGTGCGAGTATATCACGTTTTCGGGAAGCCTTCCACAGGGGCTGAATGAGGATATATACAAGGAACTTATTCAGATAGCCAAGGAGAAGGGTGCAAGGACTATACTGGATGCTGACGGAGAGTCACTGAGAAAGGGATTGGAATCGGCGCCTTATATGATCAAGCCCAATATTCATGAACTGAAAAATTTGGTCGGCCATCCACTGGATGATGAGAGGGAGGTTATGAATGTATGCAATGAGATTATATCCAGTGGCATTGAGGTGGTCATAGTGTCAATGGGCAGCAAGGGGAGTATATATGCAGATTCAAAAGGCGTATATAGGGCTTATCCATTGGAACTGGATGTGAAGAGCACTGTTGGTGCCGGTGATGCCATGGTGGCAGGTTTCCTGTATGCGGTTGACAGGGGGTTCGACGGGGAGTCCACAGCGAGGTTTGCGGCAGCCTCCTCGTCTTGCCGGATAATATCAGATTTTAAGAGAATAAGGGAATTTTATGAGAGGATAAGAATAGAGAGGTGGCAGTGATGGAGATATCTGAAGTATTAAAGCCCGAACTTATGAATTTTGAATTAAAGGCAAGAGGAAAGAGAGAGGCTATAGAGGAGCTGGCCTGGCCCTGGCCACAGTCCTTGCAAAGGACAGGTTCACTATGGTACTACTAGATACAGTAACAGCAACTAAGGGTAGTGATACCGTGAAGTTAACCGTTAGGAATAAGACAGCCTATAAGAACGGTTCTAAGATAGAGCTTGATGTTCCAGCTAAAGTAATCAATGGAGATGTTCCTGAAGCTTGGTGTTGATGCGATTATTACCAATGATCCTTTGCTCTTAAAAGAAACAGCCGATTCTGTTAAATAAAATAGAGGGCCTGGCCACATAGTCAGGCCCTCTTTAATGGTATCGCTGGACGAGGTTTTGGCAGGCATATCAATGCCGATGATAATGTCATTAAAAGCCAAAATGTGGTAGACTTAAAGCCGGGTTATAGTGGTCTTTTTGTTATCAATCCGGTATTTGTATGGAGAAATACCCTCATGTTTGCTAAACACCTTACTGAAATAGGCAGCATCAGTGTAACCGATTTCTAAGGATATCTCTTTAATGCTTTTATCTGTTTTTATTAGCAGCTCTTTAGCTCTTTTTATTCTCAGCTTTGTAATGTAGTCTATAAAGGTCATCCCAATATGGCTTTTGAAATATCTGCTGAAATATTGCGGATTTAGGTGAATATACTCTGACACGGATTCTAAATCTATATTCCTGTTAAAGTTCCTGTTTATGTAATCGATAGCATCAGATATTAGAGTGTTTTTGTCCATGTTGTCTGTGTTATCTCCACTGGATGCCTCGATAGACGATATGGTTTTGCTAATGACGGATACAATTTCTGCAGGTTTGGCAGGCTTTAATATATAGTCCGATATACCAAGTTTTATTGCTGCCTGTGCAAACTTGAAGTCATCATAAGCAGTGAGTATTATAATCTTGGTATTGGGGAATAACGATTTTATTTCCCTTGATGCCTCGAGCCCGTTTAGCTCTGGCATTTTTATATCCATCAGTATTATATGCGGCCTGGATAATTTGGCAATCTTAACGGCCTCACCTCCGTTTTTTGCCTCACCAACTATTTCTATATTCTTTAAGTTTTTTTCAATGATAATCCTTACGGCCCTTCTTTCCAGTGATTCGTCTTCAGCTATTAGTAGTTTATACATTTTTATACTACCTCACTTTGCATATAACTCTGGTATGGTATAGTTATATACACAGATGTTCCCTGCATGTAGCTGCTGTTTATGTCAACACCATACTCTTTTCCAAAGCAATGTTTAATTCTGCTTCTTACATTTTGCATACCCAATCCTGTAGAATATTCCGGGTTGTTTTCAGGTGTCTTTGTTAGGTCATAGAGCTTATTCTCATCTATACCGATACCGTTATCGGTAATCTCAATCATTATGTTTTTATCATCCACCTTCTTACCTGTAATAATTATCTTGCCACCATCCTTTTTTGGCTCAAGACCGTGAATTATGGCATTTTCAACGATGGGTTGGAGCGTCATAACAGGTATCTTACACTTTAATATAGACGGTTCTATGTTGATTTCATAGGTTATTCTGTCACCATATCTTGTTGTCTGGATAAATAAATATTTTTTTATATTATTGATTTCGGTCTCAATATCCACGAGTCGGTTAATGTTGTTCAGGCTATATCTTAATAGGTCAGAGAGGTTATATATAAGTTCCTCAGTGTTTGGTGCATCTTCTATCATAGCCATTCTGGCTATTGTATTTAAGGTATTGAAAAGGAAATGGGGATTGATTTGAGACTGAAGGGCTTTGAGCTCCATGTCATTTAATAACCGTTCAAGGTCCATTCGTTTTTTCATTTCTTCAACCAGTTCAGATTGCGCTATGTTAGCAACTCCCATCTTTGCGATGAAATTGGCAAACAGGTATAAAAAATCGGCAGCGTCTTTTATCTCATTATATTTAACCTTTGGTATCTCCTTTAATGCCGCCTCTAAATCTTCTTTTGACAATCCAAGTTCCCTTGAAAGTTTGATCAAGTTAATATGTTTGCTGTAGTCTATATTGTTTATCATTACCTGCCCGCATAACATGCATCCCATATAGTTGCCGTTTACAATGATTGGTGCTGCCACGTCGGTCAGGCCGGAATGGCAGTGGTATACTATCGGCTGTCCGGCTTTCATAGCATTAAATCCACCGTAAGCATCGGATTTCATGCAGCGGTCAAAGCCAAGTTTAGTACTTCTTATAAGGTTGCAGAACTTTGTGAAATTGCTCGGGTGTACAACTGGGATACCGTTTTCATCAACGGTAATGGATGCAACCTTCATTATTTTTGCATATCTATCCTGAATGTCCTGCAGGGATTGCAGGTCGATGACATCTTTAAGGTCATACGTATGCTGGGCGTTCATTGGAATCACCTCCATGCATCTATATAATTAAATTCTATCTTTAGTTAAAAAACCCTCTTTTATATTTGATATAGTAAAATTTAAACATAAAAAAATCAAAAAAATCCATATCAAGAGGGTAAATATAGTACACAAACACGATAAGGAATTACAGAGGTATTATTTAAAAAAAGTTGAATTAATAGAATGCAAAGTAAAATTAAAATGGAGGTGCCATTATGGGACAAGAAGCATTAGGTATGATTGAAACGAGAGGACTTGTGCCAGCTATTGAAGCTGCGGACTCTATGGTAAAGGCAGCGAACGTGACACTTATTGGTTATGAGAAGATAGGTTCTGGACTGGTCACTGTTATGGTCCGCGGCGATGTGGGAGCGGTAAAAGCCGCTACTGACGCAGGTGCTGCCTCAGCTAAAAGGGTTGGAGAGGTTATTTCTGTTCATGTAATTCCAAGGCCGCATACGGATGTAGAGAAGATACTCCCCAAAAATGAATAGATAGGGGGGAAGATGTAAGTGGACGATGCTATTCTCGCAAAGGTGCTTGAGGAAGTAAAAAAGAGGTTGAATGATGGCGGTAATATGAATGCGGAAAGAGAGGAGGATAAAGGTATGGATAACGTTGGAGTTACGGAGTTTGTTGGGACTGCGGTTGGAGACTCAGTCGGTCTTGTTATAGCAAATGTGGATTATGCACTTCATGAGAAGATGGGGATTGACAAGAGGTTCCGTTCAATTGGTATTTTGGGCGCCAGGACAGGCGCCGGGCCGCAGATTATGGCCGCAGATGAGGCCGTAAAGGCTACAAATACTGAAATTGTTTCTATTGAGATGGCAAGAGACACAAAGGGAGGAGCAGGGCATGGCTCTCTTATTATATTTGGTGCTGAGGAGGTCTCCGACGCCAGGAGGGCAATAGAAGTGGCACTCAAGGAGTTGAACAGGACTTTTGGAGATGTATATACATGCGATGCTGGACATCTAGAGCTCCAGTATACTGCAAGGGCAAGCCTGGCCATAAACAAGGCCTTTGGTGCCCCGATAGGGAAAGCCTTTGGACTTATTGTGGGTGCACCTGCTGCTATAGGGGTTCTCATGTCTGATACCGCTGTAAAGACAGCCAATGTTGAGATAGTGTCCTATGCCAGTCCTTCGGCAGGCACGGCGCATACCAATGAGGTTATCATCTCGGTTACCGGCGATTCAGGTGCAGTAAGACAGGCGGTAATCGCAGCCAGGGAAATTGGTTTTAAAGTGCTTAAGGCTATGGGACAGACGCCTGTCTCGGTTACTAATCCGTATATCTAAAAGATTGGTGGTGGTATGATGAAGAGATCAAAAAGGTTTGAGATTCTTGAAAAGAGAGACGTGAACAAAGACGGTTTTGTAAAAGACTGGCCAGAGGTGGGTCTTATTGCTATAGGCAGTCCAAATGACCCGAAGCCCAGTGTAAAGGTTGAAAACGGGAAAATTGTTGAAATGGACGGCAAACCGAGGGAACAGTTTGACTTCATAGATGCATTCATTGCGGACCACTCCATAAACATTGAAAATACAGTGAAGGCTATGTCTATGGATTCCCTGGAGATAGCAAGGATGCTGACAGATGTGAATGTGCCGAGAAGTGAGATCATTAAAATAACGACTGCCCTGACACCTGCCAAATTAGTGGATGTAGTGGATAAACTCAATGTCGTTGAGATGATGATGGCCCTTCAAAAGATGAGGGCAAGGAGGACACCGTCCAATCAGTGCCACGTTACAAACGTGAAAGACAACCCTGTGCTGATAGCAGCAGATGCGGCTGAGGCAGCGATCCGGGGCTTTGATGAGATGGAAACTACGGTTGGGATAGTAAGGTATGCCCCCTTCAATGCACTTTCTCTGCTCATCGGTGCGCAGACCGGTAGAGGCGGCGTATTAACGCAGTGTTCACTTGAGGAAGCGACAGAACTGCGGTTAGGCATGATGGGATATACCACTTATGCAGAGACAATATCTGTCTATGGGACTGAGCAGGTGTTTGTTGACGGGGACGATACACCGTGGTCAAAGAGTTTTTTAGCCTCAGCATATGCATCAAGGGGATTAAAGATGAGGTTTACTTCGGGCACAGGGTCCGAGGTGCAGATGGGTTATGCAGAGGGTAAATCCATGCTGTACCTTGAAGCAAGATGCATTATGATAACTAAAGGTGCCGGTGCACAGGGGCTACAGAACGGTTCTATAAGCTGCATAGGTGTGCCCGGTGCTGTTTCAGGTGGTATAAGAGCGGTATTGGGTGAAAATCTAATCACCACGATGCTTGATTTGGAGGTGGCTTCCGGCAATGACCAAACGTTTACCCATTCACCTATTCGTAAGACTGCCAGGACGATGATGCAGTTTTTGCCAGGGACAGATTTTATCTTTTCAGGATACAGTGCCGTGCCAAACTACGACAATATGTTTGCAGGTTCAAATTTTGATGCCGAGGATTATGATGATTATCTTATTTTGCAGAGAGATCTTAAGGTGGACGGGGGATTAAGGCCGATAAAAGAAGAGGAGGCAATTGCAGTAAGGAACAAGGCCGCAAGGGCTCTTCAGGCGGTATTTAAGGAGCTGGGGTTGCCACCTATAACCGATGAGGAGGTAGAGGCGGCAACATATGCCCATGGGAGCAATGATGTTCCTGAAAGAAATGTGGTGGAAGACCTCAAGGCAGCCCAGGACCTTTTGAAGCGTGGTGTAACGGGGCTCGATATAGTCAAGGCGCTGGCAAAGACAGGATTTAGTGATGTTGCAGAACGGGTGTTAAATATGCTCAAGCAGAGGATTGCAGGGGATTATCTGCATACGTCATCAATTTTTGATGATAAATTCCATGTTATATCAGCCGTAAATGATTGCAATGATTATATGGGCCCCGGTACCGGGTATAGACTTGAGGGTAAAAGATGGGAAGAGGTTAAGAATATAAATCAGGCTCTTGATCCTGATAAGATGGTATAAAAGGGGTGGTATAAATGGCAGGGGTTGAGATAAGTGAGGAGTTAATTGAGAGGATTACGCAGGAAGTATTAAATCAGCTCAAGGTGGAAAAGCCGAAACCAGTCTCAAGTTCAGGAAAAATGAAACTTATAGAATCGGGTGAGGCTAAAGAGGGAAGTCGCAGCGACGAGGTTGTTATAGCTATTGGCCCGGCATTTGGACAGTATCAAACAAAAACTATTATCGGCATCCCCCATGAGGATGTGCTCAGAGAAGTCATGGCTGGGATTGAGGAAGAGGGGCTGACACCAAGGGTTATCCGCGTACTTAGGACTTCAGATGTTGCTTTTATGGGACATGATGCAGCTACACTGAGTGGTTCGGGTGTGGGCATAGGTATACAGTCAAAAGGCACAACAGTGATTCATCAAAAGGATTTAGAGCCGCTTAATAATCTTGAGCTGTTTCCGCAGGCGCCTCTTATTGATAGGGAAACGTATAGGGCCATAGGGAAGAATGCGGCTAAATATGCAAAGGGTGAGTCTCCAAACCCTGTACCTGTGAGAAATGATCAGATGGCCAGGCCCAAATACCAGGCGAAAGCTGCAGTTCTCCACATTAAGGAGACAGAACATGTAGTGCCCAATGCAAAGCCCGTTGAGCTAAAAGTAGTCTTTGAATAGGGGTGAAAGATATGGATAACGCCATGATAGAAGAAATTGTGAAAGAAGTTTTAAAGTCACTGGATATTTCTGGAGAACCCATTGAGAAGAAGGAAGATAAGACTAAAGCAGACAGTTATAATGGTACACTATCTAAGGCAGATTATCCGCTGGCAGAAAAAAGGAAAGACCTCATAAAAACAGCTTCAGGTAAAGGGTTTGATGATATTAATATGGAGAATGTGATAAATGGGAGTATAAGGCCAGAGGATATAAGGATAACATCAGATGTGCTCCTCTATCAGTCTCAGATTGCTGAGTCTGTAGGCAGACATCAATTTGCACAAAACCTAAAAAGAGCGGCGGAGCTTACAAAAGTACCGGATAATAGGATTCTGGAGATATATAATGCATTACGACCATATCGTTCAACAAAAGAGGAACTCTTGAGCATAGCCGATGAACTGGAGAAAAAATATAATGCGGTGCTAAATGCTGCTCTTGTAAGGGAAGCAGCGGAGGTATATGAAAAGAGGGGAAGATTAAAGAAGTAAGGGGCGATATCTTTGAGACTTATTGCAGGTGTGGATATAGGGAATTCAACAACAGAGGTGGCAATTGCTGATATAGAGAATAGGCCCAGGTTTTTATCAAGCAGTCTGGTTAAAACTACAGGGATAAAAGGCACACCCGACAATGTTGCTGGAGTGAAAAAGGGGCTTGAGGAGGCCTGTAATAAGATAAATATAACTGTTTCAGATCTCGATTTTATATGTCTAAATGAAGCCACACCTGTTATCGGCGATGTGGCGATGGAGACGATAACAGAGACAATTATCACAGAATCAACTATGATAGGGCACAATCCAGACACACCGGGAGGCGTAGGGCTTGGCATAGGGAAAACAGTGTTCTTGGATGAATTAGACAATATTCACTCAAATGAAGAAGTGATCTGTGTAATACCTAAATCAACGGACTTTGAAATGGCCGCAAAACTTCTCAATAGGGCGACAGAGACTGGAGTAAAAGTAAATGGTGCAATTGTGCAGGGAGACGACGGAGTCCTTATATCTAACCGGCTGAAGAAGAAAATACCAATAGTTGATGAGGTGACATACATTGACAGGGTGCCTATGGGGATGATGGCGGCGGTGGAGGTTGCTGCGCCGGGTGAGACAATAAGGGTGCTCTCCAATCCTTATGGTCTGGCTACAGTGTTTCACCTCTCACCTGATGAGACAAAAAATGTCATCCCCATAGCCCGGGCCTTAATAGGTAACCGCTCGGCAGTCGTCATAAGGACGCCAGAGGGCGACGTCAAGGAGAGGGTTATACCTGCCGGTAAGATAATCATGTACGGCGCAAGGGAGAGAAGGGTAGGCATTGAGGAAGGTGCTGAAAAGATAATGTCTTCCCTGGAGGAGATATGGCCGCTGAATGATGTTAGCGGTGAGCCTGGAACCAATGTTGGTGGGATGATGGAGAGGGTAAGACAGGTCATGTCTGAGCTTACAGGACAGGGTATCTCGGACATAAAGATCCAGGATATCCTTGCAGTTGATACCTTTGTACCTCAAAAAGTAAAAGGAGGACTGGCTGGGGAATTTGCACTTGAAAACGCCGTAGCCCTTGCAGCTATGGTAAAGACAAACCGACTTCCCATGAATATAATTGCCAAGATGCTTGAAAATGAACTGCACATAAAGGTGATAATAGGCGGAGTAGAGGCAAACATGGCCATATTAGGTGCTCTTACGACACCCGGGACGGATAAGCCGCTCATCATACTTGACCTGGGCGGCGGTTCTACAGACTCAGCCTATATTGATAGGGAAGGAAAGGTTACATCTATACATCATGCGGGTGCAGGAGACATGGTCACAATGCTTATCAATTCAGAGCTGGGTCTTGATGATTTTAATCTGGCGGAAGATATAAAGAAATATCCCCTTGCACACGTTGAGAGCCTTTTCAACCTGAGGTATGAAGACGGTAATATAAAATTCTTTGATAAGCCCTTGGATGCTTCTTTATTTGCAAGGAATATAATTGTAAAACCTGATGAAATGATACCTATTCCCACAAAGCATTCATTGGAGAAAATAAGGGCAGTTAGACGTGAAGCCAAGAAGAAGGTATTTGTAACCAATGCGATTAGAGCTTTGAAGGATATTTCCCCTGGCAGGGAGCTTAGGGGTATAGATTTTGTGGTGCTGGTTGGTGGTTCAGCCCTTGACTTTGAAATACCAGAAATGATTTCAGACGAGCTCTCCCATTATGGGATAGTATGCGGCAGCGGAAATATAAGAGGGGTGGAGGGGCCGAGGAATGCTGTGGCTACCGGTCTGGTTTTGTCTTATTATGAAAGCTTGAAAGGAAGAGCCTAATGGGTAATAACGGAAATGTATCTATTTTTGTTATAGTTAAGGAACCAGAACAGGCACTGCTAAAAGAACTCCTTGCCGGTATTGAAGAAGAAGGGATACCATATACAGTGAGCAGTTTTGAAGGGGAAGCCTTGAATGAGACATTTAAGGCTTCGCAACTGTCAAAACTGGGCGTAGCAGTAGGGGTGTGGAAAAACAGGATTATATTGCATTACAGTAAGAGCAGAGGTTTTGGGCCACTATTTGATGGTGAATTAAATGGTTACGAAAAGGAAAGGGCCAGACGTATTGGCAACAACGCTGCGCGACTATATAAGGTAATGCCATTAAAGGACATGAGACCTAATATTACTATAAAAGAGATCGTTGATATGGTTAGGGAAAGAGTAATTGCTGCTTTGAAGGCAAAGCCGCTGTAAAGGAGGGATTGTATGGATGGAGAAGCCCTCGGATTTATTGAAACTGTGGGACTGGCTGCTGCGATAGAGGCTGCTGATACTGCTTTAAAGACGGCAAATATTGAACTTATAGGCTATGAACTTACCAAGGGTGGCGGTATGGTTACTGTGAAGATAAAAGGAGACGTATCGGCTGTCAACACAGCATTGGTAGCTGCTAAAGCAAATGCTTCAAAGGTTGGCAGGGTGTATGCGACACTTGTCATACCAAGGCCTGGTGATGGAACAGAGATGATGGTAACCACACAGAGCACTGTGGGACTCAAGAGTGACGGGAAAGAAGATACAGTTGCACAGAAGGAAGGGGTTGAAGATAGTCACTCTGTCCAGTCAAGAGAAACTGAGATTAACATGAGTTTGGATAGTACGGGTCTTGATAATAATCAAAGAGAGCAGGAAGAGCAGATAAGCGATATTGAGGATAATAACCCTGTTGAGATAGAAAAAGATATCTTTGTTTTAAAAGATAATGCACCTCAGGCAGGCGAGGTATGCAATATATGCCATGACCCTCTATGCCCACGTAGAAAAGGTCAACCGAGAAATCTCTGCATACACTACAATGAGGTATATAGGGGTGATCATAAATAATGGATATTAAGGATGAGATTATAGACGCAGTGGTGAAGGATGTTATAAGCAGGATTAGAATTAAAGAAGGCGGCAGGGCCATACCTGTGGGTATATCAAACAGACATATACACCTTAACAGAGAGGATATGGATATACTCTTTGGGAAGGGATATGAACTGACAATAAAGAACCATGTGAATCAACCCGGACAATTTGCGGCAAACGAGACGGTCTGCATAGCCGGACCTAAAGGTTGTTTTGAAAGAGTGCGCATCCTTGGCCCTGTGAGAAGATACAGCCAGATAGAGATATCCAGAACAGATGCTTTTACGTTGGGCATAAACCCTCCAGTAAGGGATTCCAACGATTTAAAAGGTTCAGAATCGCTGTGTGTGATTGGGCCTGCAGGTATGAAGGTGTTCGAAGAAAAGGTGATATGTGCTCAGAGGCATATACACATGTCACCGGATGATGCAGATAGGTTTGGTGTTATAAATGGTGATATGGTGGATGTAGAGGCTTTGACTGATAAGGGGATTATATACAGGAATGTGCTCATAAGGGTGGCTGAGAACTTTGCATTGGAGTTTCATATTGACACAGATGAGGCTAATGCGGCAGACCTGAAGAATGGTGATATGGTGAGAATTATAGGTATAAACAGGTGATTAAATTGCTTGATAAGGCCAACCAACTCATAAAGAAGATGGAAGAATGCATAGCAAATCCAATAAAGCCGAATGAAAGTGCTCGTATAAAGGTTGGTGTTGACCTTGGTACGGCCAATATTGTCATTACTGTTTTAAAAGATGATGACACGCCTGTCATTGCGCGAATATATCCTGCAGATGTGGTTAGAGATGGCATAGTTGTGGATTATATTGCTGCGGTTGAGATACTGAGAAAATTAAAACAGGAGATTGAGTCTTTAATCAATGTGAGGCTTGATACAGCGGCTACAGCCATACCGCCCGGTATAATACCCGGAAATGTCAGGGTGATAAAAAATGTTGTAGAGGGTGCGGGATTTGCAGTTAGCAATGTGGTTGATGAGCCTGTGGCTGCATCAAGGGTGCTTGGTATAAAAGATGGTGCTGTTGTAGACATTGGCGGAGGTACTACAGGCATATCAGTACTTAGAGACGGTGTGGCAGTGTATTCTGCTGATGAACCCACAGGTGGCAGGCATATGACGCTGGTTATAGCAGGAGGGTTGGGAGTGACCTATGAAGAAGCAGAAAAAATAAAACTGGATAAGTCTAAACATGATATTGTATTTCCAATGGCCAGGCCTGTGGTAGAAAAGATGAGCAGCATAATATTAAAACACATCCAGGGGTTTGACGTAGAGACCATATATCTGGTGGGAGGTACCTCATGTTTAGATGGCATTGAAAATATTGTGGAGAGCTATACCGGCAAAAGGGTAGTCAAACCTTATAATCCTTTGCTTGTTACGCCTATAGGTATAGCCATAGGCGCCTGAAAGAGGTGTTTATTGTGGAGTTTGAAGAGCGTGTAAAGGAAATTGTTAGAGAGGTAGTAAACAGTATCTTAAATGATAAAAAAAGCAGAAAGGCTCTGCTCTTCATAACAGGAGGAGCTGTAAACATAAATGAGATATTTAATGCACTGTCTGAAATTGATGGATATGCTTACGATGCAGTGATATCGGAATCGGCTAGCAATGTTATTCCTGAGACACTTTTAAACAGTCTGAGGGCTGAGGTTATTACTTCAAAGTCACAGATGACCAGTGTTATAAAAGAGGCAAATATAATTCTCATACCTGTGCTGACAAGAAATACCCTTGCAAAAGCAGCACTTGGAATTTCGGATAATTTGGTGACCCTTGGTATACAGGAAGCTATCATGATGGGCAAAAAAATCGTTGCCGTCAAGGACAGTTGTGACCCCAATGAACCGGTTAATGTTGCATTGGGGTTTACGAAGAATGCTGCATACAATCAGATGCTTCTTGAATACATGAAGAGGTTGGGAAATATGGGTGTTACATTTATACACTCATCTCAGATTAAAGAGTTTATTGGCAGGGCAGCATCAGAAAAAAAAGACGAAGCGGTATTTAAGAAAAAAGAGGTTTCTGGAGTTGTGACAAGGAACGACGTTTCGGTAATGGCTGAGAAGGGCGAACCCCTATATATAAAATATGGTTCTGTGATAACTCCCCTTGCTATGGATTATATTGAGGACAATGGGATTGAAATAAGGTATATAAAATAGAGGAGAGTGAATATGTTTATAGCCAAGGTGATTGGTGATGTCGTATCTACAAAGAAGGATGAGAAATTGATAGGATACAAGCTTTTAATCATTCAGAAATTGAATGTGGATGGACAGTGTGTGGATTATCCAGTGGTTGCCGTAGATATGGTTGGAGCCGGTATTGGTGAGACAGTTTTAGTCATAACGGGCAGTTCTGCCAGATATTCTGCAGGAGAAGACAATGCTCCTATTGATGCATCTATTGTTGGAATTATTGACTATATTGAGATAGACAATGCTGCTACCAATACATGACAGGGGATGATAATTTATGAGCATATATACAAAGACGGGGGATAAGGGTGATACAAGCCTCTTAGGCGGAGATAGAACATCTAAAGCAGACATGAGGGTGTGGGCATATGGTACAGTTGATGAGGCAAACTCAACTCTGGGGCTTGCAAGGAGCCTTATAAGGGAAAAGGAAATTTCAGATATAATACTGGGAATACAAAAGAAACTGTTTGTGGTTGCGGCTGAACTTGCCTCTGTGGGTACCAGAGAGTATAAGAAAAGGATAGTGGAAGAGGATGTCTCAGGGCTGGAGAGGCTGATTGACAGGTTTCAAGAAATGAAGCCAGAACAAAAGGGGTTTGCTGTTCCTGGCGAGACCTGCGAATCGTCAGTTTTAGATATGGCAAGGACTGATATCAGGAGGTCAGAGAGGTATATTGTAGAACTTAAGAAAAATTTTGAGATAAATGAGGACCTTATGAAATATATGAACAGGCTTTCTGATTTAATCTATGTATTGGCCAGGTATTTGGATTTTATAAAGGCGAAGGAAGCCGTTGAACTGAGGGTGCGGTGTATGATGAAAGATAAACTTGACAGAGAGCTGGCTGAGTATATGGTGGGAGAGTGCATTAAAAGAGCTGAGGCTGTGGGTATGCCACCTATGGTAATATGTGTAGTAGACGATGCTGGTAACATAATAGTTATGGAACGAATGGACGGGGCACTCCTGGCCAGCATAAAAATAGCACAGGACAAGGCATACACTTCTGTTGCTTTAAAAATGCCTACCCATGAGTTATATGATTTGGCCAGGCCAGATGGAGAACTCTATGGTATAAACAACATTGCCGGTCTTCTGACATTTGGTGGGGGCTTTCCACTGAAGATAGGGAACATTATGGTTGGCGGTATAGGTGTCAGCGGTGGGACCGTAAATGAGGATATGGAAATAGCGAAATGGGGAATAAAAGTGTTTGAGGAGGCTGTATCTCATGGAACTAAGAAATGATGAAATTTCTGATGTTGTAAGGAGAGTATTGCAAGAATTAAGCAAGAAAGAGATTAAACCAGACGAGAGTGATGGAATATTCAATACGGTGGATGAGGCCGTCGATGCTGCAAGCAAAGCGCAAAGAGAACTCATGGAGATGCCTTTAGAGCAAAGGGAGAAACTCATAGCAGCGATGAGGAAGGCTGTATTGGAGAATGCTATGGAGATTTCGAGATTGACAGTGAGTGAGACAGGTATGGGCAGGGTCAATCACAAGTACTTAAAGTTAAGACTGGTGGCGGAAAAGACGCCGGGCACTGAGGTGCTTAAAACCACTGCCTACACGGGTGATAAAGGCCTTACTCTGGTTGAAATGGCGCCTTATGGGGTTATTGCTGCTATTACCCCATCTACAAATCCACCGGATACTATTGCCTGCAACAGCATTGGCATGGTGGCTGCTGGTAATTCTGTGGTGTTTTCTCCCCATCCGGGGGCTGTAAACTGTTCTTTGCAAATGATAAGGCTGCTAAATAAGGCTATTGTTGAAGCTGGTGGACCCCGTAATATGTTGACCAGTGTAAGAAAACCATCTATAGAAAATACGGATGCCCTTATTAATCACCCAGAGATAAAGCTTGTGGTTGCTACGGGTGGGCCTGGTATTGTTAAAAAGGTACTCTCTTCAGGCAAGAAAGCTATTGGAGCTGGCGCTGGGAATCCTCCAGTGGTTGTAGATGAGACGGCAGATATTAAAAAAGCGGCAAGAGATATAATAGCAGGATGCAGTTTTGACAACAATCTTCCATGCATAGCTGAAAAAGAGGCAATAGTTGTGGGTGATGTATATGATGAGATCATTGAAGAAATGAAAAACAATGGCAATGTATATGAACTCAATGAACATGAGATTGAAAAACTGATGAGGCTTATACTTACCGAGGAACAGCAGGAGGCTACCAGCGGTTGTGATATCGTCCCACGACCACGCAAGTATGGGGTTAACAAGAGATGGGTAGGGAAAGATGCCGCAGTTTTGCTGGAAAACATAGGTGTCAATCCTCCTAAGGGTGTGGAATGTCTTATATGCAGGACAGATAATGACCATCCGTTTGTACAGGAAGAATTGATGATGCCGGTTTTACCAATAGTTAGGGCCAAAGATATAGACCATGCCATTGAACTTGCAGTAAAGGATGAGCATGGCAACCGCCACACCGCGATGATGCATTCAAAAAATGTGGATAATTTGACAAAAATGGCAAGGGTTATAAATACTACAATATTTGTTAAAAATGCACCGTCCTATGCGGGGATAGGGTTTGGTGGCGAGGGCTTCACCACATTCACTATAGCAGGGCCAACAGGTGAAGGCCTTACAAACGCTGCAACATTTACCAGACAAAGGCGCTGTGTAATGGTGGACTCCTTTAGGATAATATGATGGGAGAATGTTATATGGAAGAATGGATTAAAAAAATTAGAGAGGCAGGTATAGTGGGGGCAGGTGGAGCTGGATTCCCCGCATATGCAAAATACAATGCCCATGTCGATACCTTTATAGCGAATGGGGCAGAATGTGAGCCATTGTTAAACACTGATCAGGCCATTATGATGAGGCACCCTCAAGAGGTCGTAATGGCACTGGAAACTGTGGGTAAGAGTATGGGGGCAAAAAACATATATATAGCGATAAAACAGAAGCACCAAGAATGCATTGAAAAAATAGATGGGGCAATTAAGAACCTCTCAGCCAGTGTCATCATATACCCACTCAGGGATTACTATCCGGCAGGAGATGAATTTATGCTGACGTATGAGGTGACCCGCAGGGTAATACCTCCTGCTGGGATACCGCTGAATGTAGGTGTCTGTGTGGCAAATGTCGGCACATTGTATAATGCATACAATGCCATTTTCAATGAAGAACCAGTGACCTATAAATACGTTACTGTAAATGGTGAGGTAGGATCTCCTGGTGTGATATGCGTCCCTATAGGTACAACACTTAGGGATTGCATAGAAAGGGTGGGTGGCGCTACCTTGAAGGACTTCTCGGTAATAGTTGGTGGACCCATGATGGGTAGGATATATCCTGATGGAAAGGAAGCGCTGGACCTTCCAGTAAGAAAAACAACCGGTGGTGTAATTGTGCTTCCAGTTGACCATCCCCTCATATTTAAAAAGACAATTCCAGAGAGCGTTGCTGTTAAACGGGCGAGGGCTGCCTGCATACAGTGCCGCTATTGCAGTGATATGTGCCCGAGAAATCTGCTTGGCCATCAGTTGTATCCACATCTTGTAATGAGAACGGTGTCTAATGTCGAAAATGCGGCAGACATGAGAATGACTCTGCTCTGCTCTGAATGTAATGTATGCGAGCTGTATGCATGTCCTATGGGTATTAACCCAAGGACCATGAACAGCGTATTCAAATCGAAATTGCGAGAAGCAGGGGTTAGATATGATTACAGTGGATATCTATTAAAGGTCAACGATATGATTGATTACAGGAGAGTGCCTGTCTATAGGCTTGTTATGCGTTTAAACCTTGATAGATACAGTCAGGACGTTAAATATTATGGTACTGTGGAGGATATTAAAAGCGTAAAGATAATGCTAAGGGATGGTCCGGGACGCACGGCCAGGCCAATTGTAGCGCAGGGAGATGAGGTGCTCAAAGGGCAGAAAATAGCTGATGTTGACGATGATGCCCTTGGGGTTCCTGTCCACGCTTCAATGGCTGGAACTGTAACTCAGATAACCGATGAGTATATAACAATAGAGAATACGGGGGTGAAAAAATGAAACAGTCCCTCGGTTTGATCGAGTTTACAAGCATTGCAAAGGGTATTGAAACCACAGATTACATGATCAAAGCTGCCAATGTGGAGCTGCTTGTATCTAAAACAATTTGCCCCGGTAAATATATATCGCTGGTGTGCGGCGACGTAGATGCAGTGAATAGTTCGATAAATACAGGGTTAAACATAGCCGGAAACTCAATGGTCGACTACCTGCTTATACCAAATGTCCACCATGATGTCATACCGGCAATAACGGGGAGTGTTCAGGTTGAAACATACGAGGCATTGGGTGTTGTTGAATGTTATACAGTGGCATCGCTGATTATGGGTGCTGATATTGCGGCTAAGGCGAGCAAAATTACACTTATAGAGATCAGGGTTGGAATGGGTATAGGTGGCAAATCATTCTTTACCCTTACCGGTAGAGTCAGTGACGTAATGGACTCTGTCGAGAAAGCGGCGCAATATATCCAAAGCCACGGCTATCTTGTAAACAAGACAGTTATCCCATCGCCACATAGGGATATTTATAAGTTTATCTTATAAGACGTGCGTGCTGCGTCTTATATTTTTACAATCTTTTTTCGCTTTAGTGTGCTCCTTATGTTATCATAGTATATGATAAAAAATATCAGCAATATTATGCCTATGGTAGTTAGTATCATATATCGAAACCGTATGGCCTGTATTTAATGGCCATCTCATCTGGCATGATAATTGCTAGTATTATAGATGGGTGGTAGCCAAAATATGAATGAAATAGTGGAGATCATAAGGAGTTTCCCCATAATAGCAGCCCTGAGGCATTATGAGTATCTGGATGAGGCACTGCATTCACAGGCAAACGTTATTTTTCTGCTTGGTGGTGATATTTTCTCAATCGGTGATGTGGTCAACAAGATTAAGGCACAAGACAAGATTGCTTTTGTCCATGCTGACCTGATAGACGGTCTTGGCCGGGACAGGGTTGCAATGGAGTACATAGCTAAGACAATAAAGCCTGACGGGATTATAAGCACAAGGTCATCCAGCATAAAATATGCGAAGGAGGTAGGGCTTTTCTCTATACAGAGGTTTTTTCTTGTGGATTCCCAGGGGCTTACTACGGGTGTTCATGAGGTAAGGGAATCCATGCCAGATGCGATAGAGGTGTTGCCGGGGATTATACACGATAAAACCGGTATTATTGCATCACAGGTTAGACAGCCTGTTATAGCAGGTGGACTTGTGGAGAAAAAGGATGATGTAATCATGGCATTAAAGGCTGGAGCCATAGCCATATCGACCAGCAAGAGGGAGTTATGGTTTTTGGAGTAGGCCTTAATGATAAATTTACTGCTGGGGGTGGTAAAAAAATTATTTATATGATCCTGCAATATTTTATTAAATTATAAGGGAGGAGAAATGAAATGTCACCAATGACTCAGTATCTGGCAGAATTTTTTGGTACAATGATATTAGTGCTTCTCGGTGATGGCGTTGTTGCAAACGTTGTCTTAAATAAGTCAAAAGGTCAAAATAGTGGGTGGATTGTAATAACAGCAGGATGGGGTTTTGCAGTTGCAGTTGCGGCATACATCACAGGCTGGGTAAGCGGAGCCCATCTTAATCCGGCAGTGACGATAGGGTTGGCTGCAATTGGAAAATTTTCATGGAGCCTGGTGCCCGGCTATATAGTGGCCCAGGTGGCTGGTGCTTTTGTCGGCGCAGTCCTGGTATATATTATGTATATGGACCACTTTGCTGCTACTGATGATCCTGGTTCAAAACTGGGAGTCTTTTCGACAATTCCTGCTATAAGAAATATACCAGTTAACTTCATTTCAGAGGTAATAGGCACTGCAATGCTTGTCATCGGAATACTTGGTATAACCAATTCCAATACAAATGTAGGCTCATTAGGGACATTGCTGGTTGGACTTTTGGTATTCAGCATAGGTCTATCTCTTGGAGGACCCACTGGATATGCTATTAATCCGGCAAGAGACCTTGGACCAAGAATAGCCCATGCCATTCTTCCTATACCGGGCAAGGGAAGTTCAGATTGGGGGTATGGTTTGATAGTACCAATCTTTGGACCTGTAATAGGCGGAATTCTGGGCGCTTTCATATATCAGATGTTTATATAAATTAATTGATTGGGGGAATTTTGATGGCAAGGTATGTAATGGCTTTGGATCAAGGGACTACCAGTTCCAGGGCTATTCTGTTTGACCACAGCGGCAGGATAGTAAGTGTTGCAAACAAGGAGTTTACGCAGATTTATCCCAAGCCGGGCTGGGTGGAGCATGACCCCATGGAGATCTGGGGTTCTCAGATAGGTGTTGCCCAGGAAGCGATAAGAAAAGCCGGTGTGGACCCATCTGATATAGCTGCTATAGGCATTACCAATCAGAGAGAGACGACCATAGTATGGGATAAGAATACTGGTAAACCGATCTATAATGCTATTGTATGGCAGTGCAGGAGGACTGCAGCTATATGCGATGCTTTGAAGGCCTCTGGGTTTGACAAGAAAATTACTGAGAAGACAGGTCTGATAGTGGATGCGTATTTTTCGGGAACTAAAATAAAATGGATACTGGACAATGTGGAAGGTGCCAGAGAGAAGGCGGAAAAGGGCGAGCTTTTGTTTGGAAATGTTGATTCCTGGTTAATCTGGAACCTCACAGGCGGTAAGGTGCATGTAACAGACTACTCCAATGCTTCCAGGACAATGCTCTTTAATATCCATGAGCTCAAATGGGATCAGGATATATTAAAGGAATTGAACATACCTGAGAAGATGCTCCCCACACCTATGCCGTCCAGCCATGTATACGGTGTGACGGACAAGGAACTGTTTGGTGTGGAGATACCAATTGCCGGAGCTGCCGGTGACCAGCAGGCAGCGCTGTTTGGCCAGGCCTGCTACAAACCTGGCATGGCAAAGAACACCTATGGCACGGGCTGCTTCATGCTGATGAATACAGGTGAGAAGGCTGTACCGTCTCACAATGGCCTTTTAACAACCATAGCCTGGGGGATTGACGGAAAGGTGGAGTATGCCCTTGAAGGGAGCATATTTATAGCTGGCGCAGCTATACAGTGGCTTAGAGATGAGCTGAGGATAATAGACAATTCTCCTCAGAGTGAGGAGTATGCTACAAAGGTAGAGGATACAGCAGGTGTGTATGTTGTCCCTGCATTTGTCGGTCTTGGGGCACCGTACTGGGATATGTATGCCAGAGGGACGATTGTGGGCCTCACCAGGGGTGCCAAGAGGGAGCATCTCATCAGGGCTACATTGGAATCGCTTGCCTATCAGACCAGGGATGTCTTAGAGGCTATGCAGGAAGACTCAGGTATTAATCTTGCTGCCCTAAAGGTAGATGGCGGCGCATGTGCAAACAATTTCCTCATGCAGTTCCAGGCCGATATACTGGGGGTACCTGTTGACAGGCCTCAGGTAATAGAGACAACAGCTTTAGGGGCAGCATATCTTGCCGGCCTGGCCACAGGTTTTTGGAAAGACAAGGACGAGATAGCAGCCAACTGGAACGTGGATAGGCAGTTTAAACCATCCATGGATGAAGAGAAGAAAGAAAAACTCTATAAAGGTTGGAAAAAAGCTGTAGAAAGGTCCTTGAACTGGGCAGAGGAATAGTGTATAATAAAAGCAAATAAAATATTTATAATTGGCGGAGAACTGGAGAGCCATACCTGATGGCCTTGACAAAAGGCGTGTTCAGGTATGGCTCTTTTCTTTGCATATTATTTAACAAGGAGGGCTACCGATGTATGATGTCTTAATTATTGGTGGCGGGGTCACTGGCTCAGCAATAGCCCGTGAAATGTCAAGGTATAAGCTGAATATCTGCCTTCTTGAAAAGGAGGAGGATGTATGCACGGGTACCAGCAAAGCCAACAGCGCCATTATCCACGCAGGCTATGACCCTGAGCCCGGCACATTGAAGGCCAGGCTGAATGTCAGGGGAAATGCAATGTTTGATGAACTATGTGAAAATCTTGACATACCATTTAAACGTAATGGTTCTCTGGTGGTTGCATTTTCTGAGGAAGAGATGAAAAAGGTAAGAGACCTGTATGACAGAGGTATAAAAAATGGCGTTCCTGATATGGAGATAATAGACAGGGAAAGGTTGAAGAAGCTGGAGCCAAATATCAGCGACGATGCAATAGGTGCACTTTATGCCAGAACGGCAGGCGTGATATGTCCATTCACCCTTACTATTGCCATGGCTGAAAACGCTGCCATGAACGGCGTGGAGTTTTTCTTTAACAGCCCTGTTACCGGTATAGATAAACATGAAGGGTATTTCACAGTCCATACGCCGGATAACGTTTTTGAGGCAAGGTATGTGATAAATGCTGCAGGTCTATATGCCGATGAGATAAACAATATGGTTGGTGGAGAACCATTTAAGATTCGCCCCCGCAAGGGAGAGTATCTTATACTGGATAAGGTTGAGGGGGATGTTGCCCATACAGTGATCTTTCAGGTGCCTACAAAGATGGGCAAGGGTATACTTGTGACCCCGACAGTCCACGGCAACCTCATGCTTGGCCCTACTGCCGAGGATATTGAAGATAAGGAGTTCAGGGAAACTACTCCAGAGGGAATTCAAAAGGCAATAGAGGGTGCTATGAAGACTACCAGGGCATTTAACCTAAGAAATGTAATAACTACATTTACAGGTGTGCGGCCGGTGCCGGATACAGAAGACTTTATAATAGGTGAGTCAAAACTTGTGCCCGGGTTTATAAATGCTTCCGGTATTGAATCTCCAGGTCTTACATCGGCCCCTGCAATAGCTGAGATGGTAGTGGACATAGTAAAAGAAGCTGGACTTCATATGGAAGAAAAGCCGGACTTTAACCCGAAAAGGAGACCGGTCATAAGGTTTAATGAACTTACTGATGAAGAGAAAAAAGAGGTCATAAAGCAAAACCCTGCCTACGGCCATGTTATATGCCGTTGTGAGACCATAACAGAGGGTGAGATAATTGATGCCATAAGGAGGCCTGTGGGAGCGCGCTCCTTAGACGGTATAAAACGCAGGACCAGGGCTCAGACGGGAAGATGTCAGGCCGGTTTTTGCACCCCCAGGGTTGCGGAAATACTGGCAAGAGAACTCAATATGACACTGAGTGACGTGACTAAATTTGGGGGCAATTCTAAACTGCTCCTTTACAGAGTTAAGGAGCTTTTAAAAGAGGATGGTGAAAAAAATGTATAGGAGCATCGTTGTGATAGGCGGCGGCCCGGCTGGTCTTGGAGCTGCAGTAGAGGCAAAGAAACTTGGTATAGATGATGTGCTTATACTGGAGAGGGATAGGGAACTGGGCGGTATTTTAAACCAGTGCATACACAATGGATTTGGCCTTCAAGAGTTCAATGAGGAGCTTACAGGCCCAGAGTATGCCGACAGGTTTATAAAACAGGTAAAAGAGCTGGGCATTGAGTATAAACTGGATACAATGGTACTGGATATCACTCCAGACAGAAAGATTACGGCTGTAAACAGCCACGATGGCCTTATTGAGATAGAGGCAGGTGCTGTAATACTGGCCATGGGCTGCAGGGAAAGGCCAAGGGGTGCAATAAACATACCTGGGAGCAGGCCTGCAGGAATATTTACCGCAGGGACAGCCCAGAGGTTTGCCAACATGGAGGGTTATCTTCCTGGTAAGGAGGTGGTTATCCTTGGCTCCGGCGATATAGGGCTTATTATGGCCAGGCGGTTTACGCTGGAAGGGGCCAAGGTAAAGGCCGTATGCGAGATAATGCCATATTCCAGCGGTCTTAAAAGAAATATAGTCCAGTGCCTTGACGATTTTGGGATACCTCTGCTGCTTCGCCACACTGTAGTCAGGATTCATGGGAAGGATAGGGTTGAAGGCGTTACCATTGCTGAGGTAGATGACAAAAAAGAACCCATACCCGGTACGGAAAAGTATATCCCATGTGATACTCTGTTGCTTTCGGTGGGCCTTATTCCAGAAAACGAGCTTTCAAAAAAGGCTGGTGTAATATTGGATAAAAATACAGGCGGCGCTTATGTATGGGATGACAGGGAGACCACAACACCAGGCATCTTTGCATGTGGCAATGTGCTTCAGGTACACGACTTAGTGGATAACGTCACAGATGAGAGCCGCATAGCAGCCCACGGTGCAGTCAGGTTTTTAAAAGAGGGTGAAAAGACCGAACCCCAGCCCATAAATATAAATCCTGGTGATGGTGTAAGGTATGTTGTGCCACAGAGAGTGAAAAAGAGCAGGGTAGAGGGTGCCTTCAAGATGTTTTTAAGGGTAACGGATGTATATGAAAATGCAAAGCTGGTGGTTGACTCCGACAAGGGAAGGCTTTTTGCAATAAATAAAAGGCGGTTGTCTCCAGGTGAGATGGAGTATATAAATGTGACACAGAGGCTTTTAAACCGCTTCCCTGATATCAGAGAGATTACTATAAAGGTCGAAAGGGGGTAGGACCAATGCAGGAAAGGTATATTACATGTATTCTCTGCCCTCAGGGGTGCAACCTGAAGGTCCAGATCGATGACGGGAAGATAGTCTCAGTAAAAAATAACGGATGCGAGAAAGGGCCGGGATACGCAAACGACGAGGTGTTTCATCCTACAAGGGTCCTCACTACGACAGTAAGGATAAGGAAAGCTAAGCTGCCGCTCCTCCCTGTAAGAACAAAGAGACCTATACCGAAGGGAAAGATTTTTGAGGCGATGAAGGTTCTTGCAGGGATAGAGGTTGAAGCACCGGTGACTGTTGGGCAGGTGATATACTCAAATATATTGGACACAGGTGTTGACGTGGTTGCAACAAGAGATATGAATTAATAAAAAGTGGTGAGATATATGTATTCCTCCAGATATATTCAGATTAAAAATCCTCTTGGGTTTCATACAAGAGCGGCAGCAATGATTTCACAGAAGGCCGGTCAAATGGAAAGGACGTATGGGGCCAGGCTATATATAAGCCTTGAGGGCAGCGGCAATCGTCTGCCCATGTCCAGCTTTTTGGCCATGCTTTCTACGCCCGTCAGAGATGGAGACAGGATTGAGGTCATGGTAGATGGCGACGAACCTGAAAAGGTGCTGGATGAGATGACTAAATTTATTGAATCCTGTTTTGAGGCCGAAGATGCCATGCAGATAGACAGCCTTTTGCAGGAGGCCTCGGTAACCTATGAAAGGATATTTGAGAATGTGCCCAGCGGTATAGTTGTATTGGATATGAATGGGGTGATTACATTATTCAATAAGGCAGCAGAGAGGATATCTGGCTTATCTGCTGACATGGTTATAGGTATGAGCTATAAGACTGTACTTCCCAACTGGCCCCTGGAGGAGGTTTATGCCGAGGGAAAGACATATATGGGGATGAGATTGGAACTGAATGGCGCTGCTGTCCTTGTTAATATTTCACCTATATTTTCAACGAGCAGGATGATAGGCATAGTGTCCATTTTACAGGATATGCGGGAGATAGATAAGCTGTCCAATGAGCTCGACTCCGTCAAGGAGATGGAAAACAGGTATCATAACATGCTGGAGTCTGTGCATGATGGGATATGTCTGGTAGATAGTGATGGAATAATTGCTTACGTAAACCCTGCATATGAACGTATAACAGGGGAAAGGTATGATGAGCTTATTGGGAAGTCAGTTTACGATGTTTCACCTGGGGGTGCCAGGGCGACCGCATTGAGGTTAAGAAAGCCGATCCTTGGGGTGATTGGGACAAAGCCTAATGGTGTGAGATATGTGGCGGACCTTAACCCGATTTTTTATGGGGATAGATTTATGGGTGTTGTTTCAGTCATTAAAGAGGTGACTGAGATACAGGATCTTACCAATAGATTAAACGAGGAAAAGGCAAGGGCAGAGTATCTTGAACAGGAATTAAAAAGGAGTCAGAAGCTGGATGAAGCCTTTAATATCATCGTTGGAAAAAACGGAAAATTAAAGGAGGCACTGTCTATTGCATCAAAGGCTGCAGCAGCTGATGCGACGGTACTCATAAGAGGAGAGAGCGGTACGGGTAAGGAACTGGTTGCTAGGGCCATACACTTTGCCAGTAAACGAAAGGATAAGCCTTTTATTAGGGTAAACTGTGCTGCCATACCGTCCAATCTTCTTGAGAGTGAACTCTTTGGTTATGAGCGTGGCGCCTTTACAGGTGCGGTAAATCAAAAACCGGGGAAATTTGAACTGGCTAATGGTGGAACAATATTCTTGGATGAGATTGGGGATCTCCCGCCGGACATGCAGGTAAAGCTTTTAAGGGTTATAGAGGAAAAGGAGTTTGAAAGGGTTGGGGGCATAACAACTATAAAGGTAAATGTCAGGATAATAGCTGCTACTAACCGACATCTGGAGGACATGATAAAGAACAATACCTTTAGGGAGGACCTGTATTACAGGCTTAATGTTGTCCCTATTTTTCTCCCGTCGCTTCGGGAGAGAAAGGATGACATACCTGTTCTTGTAGAACATTTTTTAAACGAAATGAATAAGAAGATGGGGAAAAACATCAAATATGTAACAAATGAGGCCATGAAAGCGCTTGTAAGATATGAATGGCCTGGAAACATCCGGGAGCTTCAAAATATTATGGAGAGATGCATTATAATGACAGATAAAGACTTTATAGATATGGATGACCTGCCCATGTATATAGTTGGTTATAAACCTGAAAACAGTACGCTGATTAATTTTGATGGTGGTGATCTGGCTACAATGGAGGAATATGAGGAAGAGATAATCAGGTTAGCCCTGAAAAAATATGGAAGTTTTAACAAAGCTGGTAAGGCTCTGGGGCTTACACATAAGACCGTTGCCGCAAAGGCCAGAAAATATGGTATTGTAGATAGTAATGAGCAGGATTTGAAATAGCTTGATACTTTTTATCAACAGGCTTTTTTTAAAAAAGCCTGTTTTTCTATTTTGGAGTTGGTATGAATTTTGCTAATATATAGGGTGAAAAATATAAACGAAGGAGGTCAACCATGAAAAAGTTAATCAATGATCCAAATACGGTTGTTGAAGAAATGATGGAGGGTATAGTGCAGGCGTATCCTCAGTATGTAAGAAAATTGGAAGGCTTTAACGTACTTGTAAGAGCCGATGCCCCGGTGAACGGGAAAGTAGCACTGGTGAGTGGCGGAGGCAGTGGCCATGAACCGGCTCACGGCGGCTATGTGGGCAAAGGTATGCTGGACGGAGCAGTGGCAGGTGCTGTGTTTACATCACCAACTCCGGATGCCATTTATGAGGCTATTAAAGCCGTGAATGGTGGAGCAGGTGTACTTCTTGTGGTGAAGAACTATACCGGAGACGTAATGAACTTTGATATGGCCAAAGAGATGGCAGAGATGGATGGAATAAAGGTTGACAGTGTAGTGGTAAATGACGACGTGGCGGTTGAAAACAGCACCTGGACCACTGGCAGGAGGGGCATAGCAGGTACTGTATTTGTACACAAGATAGCCGGCGCTGCTGCAGACAAAGGGATGACATTAGAAGAGGTTAAGAGAGTTGGGGAAAAGGTTATTGCCAACGTCAGGTCTATGGGTATGGCACTCACCCCTTGTACAGTTCCAGCTGCAGGGAAACCCAGCTTTACCCTGGCAGAGAATGAGATGGAGATAGGCATAGGTATCCACGGGGAACCTGGCACCCATAGGGAAAGTGTTAAAGCGGCAGATGAGATAGCAGATGAGCTATTAAATAAAATTTTAGCGGATCTGCCATATGAGTCAGGCGACGAAGTGGCTGTGATGGTAAACGGTATGGGTGGCACACCTCTTATGGAGCTTTTTGTCATTAACAGGCATGTGGCATCGGTTTTAAAGGAAAAGGGTATCAAGGTCTACAGGACATTTGTTGGGGAATATATGACTTCTTTAGAGATGCAGGGAGCTTCTATCACACTCTTGAAACTGGATGATGAATTAAAGGGACTTCTTGATGCTCCAAGTGATACGATTGCATTTAAAGACTTTGGGAGGTAAGTTTAAATGACTATTAATAGCGCCATTGTTATCGACATAATAAAATCTATAGCAAAAACACTGGCAGAGAATAAAGAATATCTTACAGAACTGGATTCCGCCATAGGTGATGCGGACCATGGGATAAACATGGACAGGGGTTTTAATACTGTGTTGACAAAATTACCGTCTTTGGAGGGTAAGGATATTGGCACAATATTGAAAACAGTGGGTATGACCTTGGTATCCACAGTGGGCGGTGCTTCAGGACCACTATATGGTACGGCGTTCATGCGGGCTGGCCAGGCCGTTGCTGGGAAAAATGAGATAGATGAGAAAGATATTCTCACCATATTTGAGGCCGCACTGCAGGGCATAAAAGAGCGCGGCAAGGCGGTAGCCGGGGAAAAGACCATGATAGATGCCTTAGAGCCGGCTTTGAAATCATACAGGGATGCTGTAGATAACAATATCGGCCTGGCCGAGGCCTTGAACAGGGCTGTAGACGCAGCCAAGGAGGGCATGGAATATACTAAGAATATAATCGCCACAAAGGGTAGGGCCAGCTACTTGGGTGAGAGGAGTATAGGTCATCAGGACCCCGGTGCCACATCCAGCTATCTTTTGCTGCAGGCAGCAGCAAGGGTAGTGAACTCGCTTTAGGAGGCAATATATGATAGGATTGGTTATTGTTTCACACAGCAGAAAACTGGCTGAAGGTCTGTGTGAGCTTACAAATCAACTTTCTCAAGGAAAAGTAAAAATATTGCCGGCTGGAGGAATGGAAGACGGCAGTCTGGGCACTGATGCCACGAGAATAATGGATGCAATACAGGAGGCTGACAGCGGCGATGGTGTCCTTATCATTGCAGACCTGGGGAGTGCCATACTGAGTTCAGATATGGCCATCGAGATGCTGGATGAAAATAAGAAAAGCAAGATAGTAATTGCCGATGCCCCATTTGTGGAAGGTGGAGTAGCCGCAGCTGTAGAGGCCTCTCTGGGAAGTGACCTCAATAAAGTCAAAGAGGCAGCTGAAGGTGCAAAAGAATTAAAAAAGATATTTAAATAGACATGGGAGGTCCATAGGACCTCTCATATCTATTTTTAACTGGTTAGAGTTAAATTGCAAACTCTATACGCTGTATAGCCCCGGCAGCACCATTTTCCTTTAATATATATCCCGGCTTTCATTACACTTCCATCAATATAGTTTTCTTTGCTTTTTAACCAAATAGGCTGTATCTACTGTCTTTTCTGCCTACAAGAGTTATACGCTAACAAATGTCTGTAATCAATTCTCCTTTTGTTAATCATCCGGTTTTATATAAAGCAATAGGTTTTTATATTTTTCTATAGCTGTCACATACAAGACCTGTATATTATCTCCAGTACCGTTTATTCTCAAAGTAACCATGACATACAGCACCAAAGATAAAACCACCTACATGTGCCCACCATGCCACTCCGGATACGGCCCCTCCTCCAGCCAGTGTCTGGATTGTACCTGAGTATAGCTGGGAGAGGAACCAGAACAAAAGATATACAACAGCAGGTATGTGGACGATGATGGGTATAATAAATATGGATGGCACTAAAGTCAATATCCTTGCACCAGGATAAAGTATAAAATATGCCCCCATGACCCCGGCAATGGCACCTGATGCACCAACAGTTGGATAAGGTGACAGGGGATTGAATAAAAAATGGATGATTCCAGCTATAACGCCGCTCAAAATATAAAATAAGAGAAACTTAAAATGTCCCATCCTGTCTTCTACATTATCTCCAAAGAGCCACAGTACCCACATGTTACTTATCAGATGAAAAAATCCACCGTGCAGAAATATACTGGTGATGAAAGGATAGAAATCGTTGAGGGCTATAGGTCCCCCATTCCTGAGCAGCTTTGAGTAATATGCGGGTATCATACCATACTGGTAGACAAATTCATTAAACTGAACATCAGGTGAGAGTATGGAATAGAGAAATACTGCAGTATTTATAAATATCAACAATACAGTGACAAAAGGCCATCTCCTGCTTCGGATTTCATCTCTCAATGGTAACATTTAAGCACCGCCTTTATATTAGTTAACATATATTAATTATAACATGGGTTTACCCTGTTATACATATAATTATGGGCCTTGGACAAGAAATTTGAAGACATTCCATTTAACAAGTAATTTAACGATGTTAACCTTCAATGGATATTTACAAATCAATGAGGGTGTGGTATTATTTTTTTATAACATACCCCCTATACCATAGGGGTGTAAGTGAGGTGATAGCTTGGATCTGAAATACAGTGTAATTGGAAGATACGAAAAAGAGGCTGAAGGCAACGATAACCTGAGCTGTGGAGGGAAAAACATAGAACTGGCAGAGCTTAAAAAGGGTGAATCTATCCTTGACATAGGGTGTGGCAGGGGTATGGATATTCTGAATGCGGCGAGGGCAATAGGTGAAAGTGGTTATGCTGTCGGCATAGACGTTACCCCGGCCATGGTGAAAGCGGCCAGTGAGAACATGAAGAAAAGCGGGGTTAGGAATGTTTCATTTATACTGGCTGAGGCAGAAAATTTACCATTTGAAGATGAGAGGTTTGACGTGGTTATAAGTGACTGTGTCATAAATCATTCAAGGGATAAGGATAGGGTGTATCGAGAGATTTACAGAGTTTTAAAACCAGGGGGCAGGATTGTCATATCCGATGTGGTCTCTTTGGAAGAACTTCCCGATGAGATAGTGAATGACCCTGAAGAATGGGCAGACTGCTTTGGGGGTGCCATACCAGGGGATAGGTATATAAGCATCATAAGAGATGCGGGATTTGAGGACATTGAGTATTTAAAGAGGAGAGAGTATCTGAAAAAGGGATATATGGTGGCGAGCATAACTATAAGAGCCTGTAAAGGAGGTGAACATTGATGAAGGCAGTGACAAAAAAGAAAAATGATTGCTGCAACGTACAGTCTAAGGGAGTAGCTCAGTGCTGCTCCAAGACTTCCAAACTGGTTGTTGGATGTCATGATTAACCAATGTGGCGGGTATACCGCCACATCCATGGGGGGATTTGATGTATTTTAGCAGATACAATATTATAGTGCCTTTTGAGGATAAATATGCCATAATAAATCCACTTTCGGGCAGTTTTGATGTGGCATCACAAAATGAGATAGAGAGGCTTAGAAAACCAGGTAAGCTGATGGACGATCTTGACCTGCTGGACTATGGCATATCCCGGGGGTATATCTATGAGAGTAAAGAGGATGAAGATGTAAGGGTAGAAGATGCGTATAGGGAATTTCTGAATATAATGGAGACAAGTCAGACGCAGATACTGCTTATACCAACCTATGGCTGCAACTTCTCATGTATATACTGCTATGAGAGAGGAATACCAGGAAGGCATGATGTCATATCAAAAGAGGCTGTGGATGCCTTTTTTTATGATATCGAGGAAAGACTGAGGGATGAAAAGGTAAGGCCATATATCACCCTTTTTGGCGGAGAACCTTTTATTAACTCGGCACATCAGAAGGAGGCCATATCATATATAGTGTATAATGCTGCCAAAAAGGGATATGAAATAGCCGCAGTGACAAACGGCTATGACCTGATGGATTATACGGATATTATAAAGAGGGCAGATATTAAGGAGATACAGGTAACCTTAGACGGCCCGCCTGAGGTGCATAACAAAAGGCGCAGGCTTATAGGAGGGAAGGACAGCTTTGGAAGGATAATTGAGGGTATGCACGCCCTTATTGAAGCGAAAATTCCGGTCAATCTCCGTGTGGTGGTGGATAGGGATAACTATGACAGCCTGCCTGAGCTCGCTAAAATACTGGATAGGGAAGGGTTTTTAGACCTTCCTGATGAGATATTTAAGACACAGATAGGCAGAAACTATGAGCTCTTTGAGTGTTCATTAAACCACGGGAGCCTTATAACACAGGCTGAGCAGTGGGCATATTTCGAGAGGCTCTCCAGAGATTATCCGATACTCAGAAAATTTCATAAACCTGACTTCAAGGGGATAAGGAATGCCATTCTCACAGGCTCTATGTATTCGCCGACCTTTGACACCTGCCCGGCTGGTAAGAAGGAGTGGGTGTATGACCTCTATGGCGATATATACGGCTGCACAGCAAGCTGCGGCAGAAAAGACTACAGGCTCGGCACATATTATCCGGAAAGGAAGATATATGAGGATAGGTTGAGACCATGGAGAGAGCGAAATGTGCTTAACATAAAGGAATGCAGGGAGTGCCCTGTAAGTCTGGTGTGTGGAGGGGGATGCGGTGTGGTGGCCAATGAAAAGAATGGCAGCATATTATCTCCGGCCTGCCACGATATAGGGTCTATATTTGAAAGCGGTATCAAGTATTATAGTGAAGATATAAGGGAGGCGTTACAATGATTAGAGAGGTAAATGCGGACAATTATGAAGAGGTAGTATTAAAATCCAGGAGGCCGGTAATTGTGGACTTTTATTCCACTGACTGCCCTCCGTGCAATCAACTGGAGCCAATCTATGAGAGGCTCGCTGAAACCTATGGGGAATACATGGATTTCATTAAAATTTACAGGCAGGGTAACAGGGAATTTGCAAAGAGCCTTGGTGTCACAGGCAGTCCCACTGTACTGTTTTATAGGGATGGCAAAGAGGTAAGGGAGAGGTTAAATGGATACCTGACGAAGCCGGAGGTACGCAAGGCCATAGAACAGGTTATAGGATTTTCCATCATGGATAGGGAACCAGAAAGGGTAGAGTGCGATGTGCTGGTCCTTGGTGGTGGACCTGCAGGTCTTACAGCAGCGCTCTATGCCTCACGGGCAAAGCTAGATACTGTGGTCGTGGATGAGGGGGTGACAGGTGGCCAGGCCGCCAACACATACTATATTGAAAACTACCCTGGTACCAGCGGTTCAATTGAAGGGAAAACCCTTATGAAGAATATGAGAGAGCAGGCTGAATCCTTTGGTGCAGTTATCGATGACCTCAAGGAGATAATTGAGATAAAACTCACTGATACAGAGAAGTATGTAAGGACAGAGGATAAGATATATTTTCCGAAGGCAGTGGTACTGGCAATGGGTGCACAGCCGAGAAAACTTCCTGCAGAGAATGAGGATGTATTCAGGGGTAAGGGTATACATTACTGTGCCATATGCGATGGTTCCATGTATGAGGGAAAACATGTTGCTGTAATTGGTGGCGGCAATTCAGCCATTCAGGAGACACTCTATCTATCCAACATTGCAGATAAGATAACCATAATTCATGAGTTTGACAACCTGCAGGCCTCCAAGGTGCTTCAGGACAAGGTATTTAATAATCCCAAGGTCAACTTTATCTGGGAGTCCCATGTAACAAAAGCTGAGGGCAATGAGATGCTAAAGAGGCTTTTCTATAAAAACCTGAAGACAGGAGAGGTTAGCAGCATAGATGTTGACGGGGCTTTTGTATATATTGGCTTATCACCAAAGACGGATATCTTAAATGGCCAGGTTGAGATAAATCAGTATGGATATGTAAAAACAGATGAAGACCTCATGACGAGCGTAAAAGGCGTATTTGCTGCAGGGGATATAAGGGACAAAAAGGTAAGACAGGTAGCTACTGCAGTGGGTGATGGCGCTACCGTCGGTGTAAATGTCGAGAGGTACTTATCTGGGATATAGGGGCGATGACAATGGGATGCTGCAATACCGAAATGGAAACGGGGTGTTTGATATGTGGAAAGGACTTAGTTTATCTGGAAAAGCCGGTATTGAAAAAATGCGAGATGTGTGGCAGAGAAGAACTAACTCATGCCCACTGTACGGATGGGCATTACGTCTGCGACGACTGTCACAGCAAAGATGGCATAGAGGTAATTAAGGAATACTGTCTTAGTACTAACCTGAAAGACCCAATGGAAATAGCGGAAAATATAATGAAAGACCCAAGGATACCCATGCATGGCCCTGAACACCATGCTCTGGTGCCCGCTGTTATAGTGACAGCATATAAAAATCTAACCGGAAAAGCAGATGATGAGGATATAATAGAAGCGCTGGAAAGGGGAAGGCAGATACCCGGCGGCGCATGCGGCTATTATGGGGCATGCGGAGCAGGGGTAGGTGTTGGCGCAGCTATAAGCGTCATATTTAAAGCCACGCCCATGACACCTCTCAAGAGGTCGAAGGCACACCTGGCTGTTGCTAAGGCCTTAGAAGAGATAGGGAAGGCTGGCGGTGCCAGGTGCTGCAAGAGATGCACCAGACTCTCTATAGAGGCGGCAAAGGGATTTTTCAAAGAGGAATTCAATGTGGTCTTCCCAGATGATTACGATGTAGATACATGTGAGTATACGAAGGTCAACAGAGAATGCCTCTATAAATGTAAATACAGAAGCAGAAGGGAGTGTCGCAAAACACTATTTAAGTGTTAGCGGCACTCCCCTTTTTTGGATAAAAAATAAAAAACAGCTTCAAAATTTTAAAGGGAATATGGGC